>NZ_SZWV01000068.1:140293-166135 GCF_005280945.1 Citrobacter sp. wls718 | reverse complement strand
GCCAGCAGCGCTTTAGTATAGGGATGTTGCGGGGCGTGAAAAATCTGTTCCACGCTGCCCGTTTCTACAGCTTCACCCTGATACATCACCAGGACGCGGTCGGCAATATCGGCAACCACGCCCATATCGTGGGTGATAAAAATCACCCCCATGGCCATGTCCTGCTGTAATACTTTAATTAACTGCAGGATCTGCGCCTGAATGGTGACATCCAGCGCGGTGGTCGGCTCATCGGCAATCAATACCGCCGGACGGCACGACAGCGCCATCGCAATCATGACCCGCTGGCGCATACCGCCAGAAAGCTGATGCGGAAAGCGCGATAAAATGGCCCTCGACTCCGGTATCCGCACCTGGTCGAGCATCCGTTTGGCCTCTTCCATCGCCGCCTCACGGCTAGCCCCCTGATGCAAACGAATCGACTCGGCTATTTGCTCGCCGACGGTGAACACCGGATTGAGCGACGTCATCGGCTCCTGGAAGATCATCGCGATATCCGCCCCACGCACATGGCGCATCTGCGACGCGCTCTGTTCGCCCAGTTCAATCACCTGCCGGTTGCGTCGCCGAAGCAACATCTCATCGCAGCTCACCTCTCCGCCCGCCTGTTCAATCAGGCGCATCAGTGACAGCGCGGTGACCGACTTTCCTGAACCGGACTCGCCAACAATCGCCAGCGTTTCCCCACGCTTGAGGCGAAATGACAAATTGCGTACCGCACTGACCCGCTTCTGCTCCTGCGCAAACGCAATGTTCAGATTGCTAACCGCCAGTACATCGTTGGCGTCAAGCTCATCACTGTGTGGCAACGGTATCTCCTTTCTCCCGGTAAATACCGGTGGTTGGCGTATCGCCAGCGTATCCCCAGGCACGGTACATGCCTTCACTGTTAAACGGTAAGGCCACGTTACCTTCATGATCGACGGCAATAAGCCCGCCGCTACCGCCGAGCGCCGGTAATTTTTCCATGACTACGCGTTCGCAGGCCTCTGACAAGCTCAGCCCGCCATAATCCATCAGCGCGGCAATGTCATATGCTGCCAGCGCGCGTATAAACACTTCCCCGGTTCCGGTACACGAGACCGCCACGCTGGCATTATTGGCATAACAACCGGCACCTACTAACGGGCTATCCCCGACGCGCCCCGGCAGTTTGTTGGTCATGCCACCGGTCGAGGTCGCCGCCGCCAAATTACCGTACTTATCCAGCGCCACCGCGCCAACGGTGCCCATTTTGCTGCCCTCATCCAGCGGCGTACCGCCGTGATCGAGCACCGTTTCCCCCGCTGTACGTGCGGCCAGTAGCTGAGCATACCGCTCTGGCGTCGAGAAAATATCCGCACTCACGCGATCCATGCCCTGCGCATGGGCAAAATTCTCTGCCCCTTCGCCTATCATCATAACGTGCGGGCTTTTTTCCAGCACCAGACGGGCCGCGAGGATCGGGTTACGCAGGTGGCTGACGCCAGCGACGGCGCCTGCCTGCAGCGTATTTCCGTCCATCACGCAGGCATCCAGCTCATGGGTTTCATCACGGGTAAATACAGCGCCGATTCCGGCATTAAACAGAGGACACTCTTCCAGTAAGCGTACGGCTTCAGTCACCACATCCAGCGCGTTTTGGCCCGCCTCCAGCATTCGTTGCCCTACTTCAACGATATCTGACAATGTCTGTATATAACGCAATTCCTGTTCCTGACTCAGCTGCGCGCGGGTGATTGCGCCAGCGCCGCCGTGAATTGCAATGACTGCTTTGCCCATTTTTATCGTCCATTTAGGTGGCAGGAAACGTGGTTATAAATAGCAGAATTTCGGTGAGTTATTGATTCGATTTTCGAATATAGAAAGATGCAGACGTCATGTAAAGATAAAGGCCTGCACCTAAGACTGAGGTGGCATACTGTCTGCGTCTGTTTTCTGACATAATGATCGGATTCGATTTTGCCTCGCAGGAGTCTTCTCATGGAATTTACCGCCGGACTGATGCCGCTCGAAACGGCACTTTCACAAATGCTGTCGTCGATTACCCCACTCACCGCCGTTGAAACACTGCCGCTGGTGGATTGCTTTGGTCGCGTGCTGGCAACCGACGTCGTCTCACCGATTGATGTGCCGGGATTCGATAACTCGGCAATGGACGGTTACGCGGTGCGTTTAGCGGATTTGCAATCCGGTCTGCCGCTTGCTGTCGCAGGTAAAGCCTTTGCCGGTCAGCCTTTTCATGGGGAATGGCCTGCGGGAACCTGCATCCGCATTATGACCGGCGCACCGGTGCCCGCCGGCTGCGAAGCCGTGGTGATGCAGGAACAAACAGAACACACTGATGACGGTATTCGTTTTACCGCAGAAGTTCGCGCCGGACAAAATATTCGTCTGTGCGGTGAAGATATTGCTCACGGCGCGGTGGTGTTTGCCGCAGGGACGCGTCTGACAACCGCTGAGCTCCCGGTGCTGGCCTCGCTCGGTATTGCCGATGTGCAGGTTGTGCGTAAAGTGCGCGTGGCGCTATTTTCTACCGGTGATGAGCTACAGCTGCCAGGCCAACCGCTGGGTGACGGCCAGATTTATGACACCAACCGCCTGGCCGTACACCTGATGCTGCAACAGCTGGGCTGTGAGGTCATCAACTTAGGTATTATCCGCGACGATCCTCACGCCCTGCGCGCGGCGTTTATCGAAGCCGACAGTCAGGCCGATGTGGTGATAAGCTCCGGCGGTGTATCGGTCGGGGAAGCGGACTACACCAAAACCATTCTCGAAGAACTCGGCGAAATTGCCTTCTGGAAACTGGCGATTAAGCCGGGTAAACCGTTCGCGTTCGGTAAATTGAGCAACAGCTGGTTTTGTGGCCTGCCGGGCAACCCGGTCTCTGCGGCCCTCACCTTCTATCAGCTGGTGCAACCGCTGCTGGCAAAACTGAGCGGCAACACCGCCAGCGGATTACCCCCACGCCAGCGCGTACGGACCGCATCACGCCTGAAGAAAACGCCTGGCCGTCTGGATTTCCAGCGCGGCGTATTGCAGCGTACAGCTGATGGCGAACTGGAGGTCACTACCACCGGTCATCAGGGCTCGCATATTTTTAGCTCCTTTAGCCTTGGCAACTGCTTTATCGTTCTTGAACGCGATCGCGGCAACGTTGAAGCCGGAGAGTGGGTAGACGTCGAGCCATTTAACGCGCTGTTTGGAGGCCTGTAATGGCAGAACTCAGCGACCAGGAGATGCTGCGTTATAACCGGCAAATCATCCTGCGCGGCTTCGACTTTGACGGTCAGGAAGCGTTAAAAGAAGCGCGGGTGCTGGTCGTAGGACTCGGAGGACTTGGCTGCGCCGCAACTCAGTATCTGGCGGGCGCAGGCATCGGGCATTTAACCCTGCTCGACTTTGATACCGTGTCGGTTTCCAATCTTCAGCGCCAGACGTTGCATAGCGACGCGACCGTCGGGCAGCCAAAAGTGGAATCGGCACGCGATGCGCTGGCGCGTATTAATCCACATATCACCCTCACACCGGTGAATGCGCTGCTTGACGATGCTGCGATGCATGCGTTGGTTGTAGAGCATGACCTGGTGCTGGATTGCACCGATAACGTCGCCGTGCGCAATCAGCTGAACGCCGCCTGCTTTACGGCAAAAGTGCCACTAGTGTCCGGTGCGGCCATTCGTATGGAAGGACAAATCACCGTCTTTACGTATCAGGAAGGTGAAGCCTGCTACCGCTGTTTGAGCCGCCTGTTCGGTGAAAACGCCTTAACCTGCGTGGAGGCCGGCGTGATGTCACCGCTGATTGGCGTGATCGGGTCGCTGCAAGCGATGGAAGCCATCAAGTTACTGGCAAACTTCGGTAAACCGGCAAGCGGTAAAATCGTGATGTACGATGCGATGACCTGCCAGTTCCGGGAGATGAAGCTGATGCGCAACCCGGGGTGTGAGGTTTGTAGTCGGTAAAAAAGTCGGGTGGCAGCTTCGCCTTACCCGACCTACAACGGCTCGAACGTAGGCCGGGTAAGCGTTAGCGCCACCCGGCAACAGCATCAGATCGACGTACGTCCAAATGCGCTCTGCCAGTCGTGCGCAAATTTCGCCATGGCGGCATCCACGGCCGGGGAGCTAATTAGCTGCTGCGCCACATCCAGCGGTAGCGTAATGGCTTCACAGCCAGCTAACAGGCAGTCCAGCGCCTGACGCGGGGTTTTAAAACTGGCAGCCAGTACTTTGGCGTGCGGCGCGTGCATTTTCAGTAAGTTCTGTAAATCAAGCACCGTCTGAATACCATCCCCGCCCTGCGCATCCACGCGGTTAACATACGGCGCAATGTATTCGGCCCCTGCCAGCGCAGCTAACAGCCCCTGTGCTGCACTGTAAACCGCGGTGCCCAGCGTTGGGATCCCCTCTTTCTTCAGCAGCTTAATCGCCGCCAGCCCTTCTGCGGTCACCGGTACCTTCACCACGATATCGGGAATTATTGCCCGCAGTTTATGCGCGTCGCTGACCATGCCCTCAGCGGTCGTTGCCATCACCTGAGCAAACAAACGCCCCTGTCCGCCAGTCGCGTCATGCAATTCCGGGAGTAATACCTCCAGCGCCTTTTTACCTGCCGCCACAATACTCGGGTTTGTGGTGACACCTGCCAGCGGAAAAATACGCGCCAGGGTTTTCACCGCATCCACATCAGACGTATCTAAATAGAGTTCCATAACCGTTCCTCAAACTGATCGTTAGCATGAATCAACGGTAGCACGACGAAACCGCGCGGTTAGTTGACTCACGTCAATATAACTTTCATTCGAAAGTAATTTAATCTTTATACGAAAGAAGAGAGGCCGCTTATGATTTTCAATATCCAGCGCTATTCCACCCACGATGGTCCCGGTATCCGCACGGTAGTCTTCCTTAAGGGATGCTCTCTGGGTTGTCGCTGGTGCCAGAACCCGGAGAGTCGTGCCCGTACGCAGGATCTGCTGTATGACGCGCGTCTGTGTCTGGAGGGCTGTGACCTGTGTGTTCAGGCTGCGCCTGACGTCATTCAGCGCGCCCTGAACGGCCTGCTTATTCATCGTGAAAAATTGACCGATAAGTCGCTCACCGCACTGACCCACTGCTGCCCGACCCAGGCGCTTACCGTCTGTGGTGAAGTAAAAAGCGTAGAGGAGATAATGTCCACCGTGCTGCGCGATAAACCCTTCTACGATCGCAGCGGTGGTGGGGTAACGCTCTCCGGCGGTGAGCCATTTATGCAGCCGGAGCTGGCTGCGGCGTTGTTCAAAGCCAGCCATGAGGCGGGTATTCATACTGCAGTCGAAACCTGCCTGCACGTACCGTGGAAGTACATTGAACCTTCATTAGCGTACATCGATCTGTTTCTTGCCGATTTAAAACACATCGCCGATGTGCCGTTTAAGCAGTGGACTGACGGCAACGCCGCTCGCGTGCTGGATAATCTGAAAAAACTGGCCACTGCCGGAAAAAAAATGATTATTCGCGTGCCGCTGATTCAGGGCTTCAATGCCAACGAAGAAGCCATTAAAGCCATTACCGATTTTGCCGCCGATGAACTTCACGTCGGTGAGATTCATTTTTTGCCCTACCACACCTTGGGCATCAACAAATACCACTTACTCAGCCAACCCTACAACGCCCCGGACAAACCGCTGGATGCGCCTGCACTGCTCGAATTTGCCCAGCAGTATGCCAGCCATAAAGGTTTAACCGCGACCCTACGAGGATAACCGCCATGACCACACTGAAACTGGATACACTCAGCGACCGCATCAACGCACACAAAACAGCCCTGATCCACATTGTGAAGCCGCCGGTGTGTACCGAGCGCGCCCAGCACTATACCGAGATGTATCAGCAACATCTGGACAAACCGATCCCGGTACGCCGCGCGCTGGCGCTGGCGCATCATCTGGCGGAACGGACTATCTGGATCAAACATGACGAGTTGATTATCGGTAATCAGGCAAGCGAAGTCCGCGCCGCACCAATCTTCCCGGAATACACCGTATCGTGGATTGAAAAAGAGATCGACGATTTGGCCGACCGGCCAGGAGCCGGCTTTGCGGTCAGCGAAGAGAACAAGCGCGTACTGCATGAAATCTGCCCGTGGTGGCGCGGTCAGACCGTACAGGATCGCTGCTACGGCATGTTTACCGACGAACAAAAAGGCCTGCTGGAAACCGGCATCATCAAAGCCGAAGGCAACATGACTTCCGGCGATGCGCACCTGGCGGTGAACTTCCCGCTACTGCTGGAAAAAGGCCTTGATGGTCTGCGTCATAAAGTCGACGAGCGTCGCTCGCGCATTAACCTGACCTGCCTGGACGATCTCCATGGCGATCAGTTCCTGAAAGCCATTGATATCGTACTGGATGCCGTCAGCCTGCATATCGAACGTTTCGCCAGCCTGGCACGTAAAATGGCAGCAACTGAAACCCGTGAAAGCCGTCGCGATGAGCTGCTGGCAATGGCAGAAAACTGCGATGTCATCGCCCACGAACCGCCAAAAACCTTCTGGCAGGCACTGCAACTGTGCTATTTCATCCAGCTTATCCTGCAAATCGAATCGAACGGTCACTCGGTGTCGTTTGGCCGCATGGACCAGTATCTCTACCCGTTCTATCGTCGCGACGTGGAGCTGAACCAGACGCTGGACCGCGAGCATGCCATTGAGCTGCTGCACAGCTGCTGGTTGAAGCTGCTGGAAGTGAACAAAATCCGCTCCGGCTCCCACTCGAAGGCATCCGCGGGCAGCCCGCTGTATCAAAACGTCACTATCGGTGGTCAGAATCTGGTCAACGGCCAGCCAATGGACGCGGTCAATCCGCTCTCCTATGCCATTCTGGAGTCCTGCGGTCGTCTGCGTTCAACCCAGCCGAACCTCAGCGTGCGTTATCATGCCGGGATGAGTAACGATTTCCTTGATGCCTGCGTGCAGGTCATTCGCTGCGGCTTTGGCATGCCGGCGTTTAACAACGATGAAATTGTTATCCCGGAATTCATTAAGCTGGGTATTGAGCCGCAGGATGCCTACGACTACGCAGCCATTGGCTGCATCGAAACCGCCGTGGGCGGGAAATGGGGTTACCGCTGCACCGGCATGAGCTTTATTAACTTTGCCCGTGTGATGCTGGCCGCGCTGGAAGGTGGTCGCGATGCCACCAGCGGTAAGGTGTTCCTGCCGCAGGAAAAGGCGCTCTCTGCAGGTAACTTCCACAACTTCGACGAGGTGATGACCGCCTGGGATACGCAGATCCGCTACTACACGCGTAAATCCATCGAGATTGAGTATGTGGTTGATACAATGCTGGAAGAAAACGTCCACGACATCCTGTGCTCTGCGCTGGTGGATGATTGCATTGAGCGGGCGAAGAGCATTAAACAGGGCGGCGCAAAATATGACTGGGTATCCGGTTTGCAGGTCGGGATTGCTAACCTTGGCAACAGTCTGGCTGCCGTGAAAAAGCTGGTCTTCGATCAGGGTGTTATCGGTCAGCAGCAGCTGGCGGCAGCCCTGGCAGATGACTTTGCAGGCCTCACGCATGAACAATTACGCCAGCGTCTGATCAACGGCGCACCGAAGTACGGTAACGATGATGACAGCGTCGACACCCTGCTGGCCCGCGCTTACCAGACCTATATCGACGAACTGAAGCAATATCATAATCCGCGTTACGGTCGCGGTCCGATCGGTGGTAACTATTACGCCGGAACCTCCTCCATCTCGGCAAACGTACCGTTTGGCGCGGCAACAATGGCAACGCCGGATGGCCGTAAAGCGCATACCCCACTGGCAGAAGGCGCCAGCCCGGCCTCCGGTACCGACCATCTCGGCCCAACGGCGGTGATTGGCTCAGTGGGCAAGTTGCCGACCGGCGCGATCCTCGGCGGGGTGCTGTTAAACCAGAAGCTGAATCCGGCTACACTGGAAAATGAGTCCGATAAGCAGAAGTTAATGATCCTGCTGCGTACCTTCTTTGAAGAGCACAAAGGCTGGCATATTCAGTACAACATCGTCTCTCGTGAAACGCTGCTGGAAGCGAAAAAACACCCAGATCAGTACCGTGACCTGGTGGTGCGTGTTGCTGGCTACTCCGCCTTCTTCACTGCCCTGTCTCCGGATGCACAGGACGATATCATCGCCCGAACAGAGCATATGCTGTAATTTCCCGTAGGCCGGATAAGACGTTTTCGCGTCGCTATCCGGCAGCGATACCGCTTCAATGCCGGATGGCGCTGACGCTTATCCGGCCTACAACTGTGCTGTAATAGACGACGGGGAAACTTTCATTCGAAATTAAATTTGTGCTACAGGTCACATTGTTATTAGAATGTTTCTGGTTGCAGTGAAAGCCAGGAGCATATATGACCATCAACGTTATCGTCACCGACATGGACGGCACTTTTCTCGACGATGCCAAGCAGTACGATCGCCAGCGATTTATGGCGCAGTATCAGCAATTGAAAAAACGAGATATTGAATTTGTCGTGGCCAGCGGCAACCAGTATTATCAGTTGATCTCCTTTTTCCCTGAACTCAAAGACGAAATCTCTTTTGTCGCAGAGAACGGCGCGCTGGTGTATGAACACGGCAAACAACTTTTTCATGGTGAGCTTACCCGCCACGAATCCCGTATTATCATCGGCGAGTTATTGAAGGATAAGCAGCTGAATTTTGTCGCCTGCGGACTGCAAAGCGCCTACATCAGCGAAAATGCCCCGGAGGCGTTTGTGGCGCTGATGTCAAAACACTACCATCGCCTGAAACCGGTTAAGGACTTTCAGGACATCGATGATGTGCTGTTCAAGTTCTCACTGAATTTACCTGATGGGCAAATCCCGTTGGTTATTGACCACTTGCATACAGCCCTCGACGGTATCATGAAGCCGGTGACCAGCGGGTTTGGCTTTATCGATCTGATAATCCCAGGTTTACATAAAGCCAACGGTATCAGCCGCCTGCTTAAACGCTGGAACCTGTCACCGCAGAATGTAGTTGCCATTGGTGATAGCGGCAACGATGCGGAAATGCTGAAAATGGCACACTATTCCTTTGCCATGGCTAATGCCGCCGACAGCATTAAAGCAATTGCCCGCTACCAGACCGATGACAACAATCATCAGGGCGCACTGAACGTGATTCAGGCCGTACTCGACAACACCTCACCGTTTAACGGCTGACATAAACCCGGAGTCCGTACTCCGGGTTTTACATCCCCATCAGAAATCCTCCAGCTCAGCGCGAGCGTGGGCAGAAACAATGTATTGCCCGATAAGCGTCAGCAGCGCTTGCGCATCCAGCTTAACCTTTCCATTTTCCTGCTGGCGTAACACATCGCCGGCCACCACGATTGCAACCGCATGTTTTCGCGGGTTAAAGCGAATAACCTGCATAAACCGTTTGGTGGTGAGAGTCGGTTGATAATCATCGTCCATGAAGAATTCAATCGTCATCGAACTGGAAATAATCGTCAGGTTATAGTCGGCAATATTTTTTAGCGGTAGCGGCTGAGGCAACCACGGGCTGGCGATCGCGTCCTGCATCAGCACCAGCAGCGGCTGTCGCGTTCGTCGTAAGGTGATAATGCCCAACAGCCCAAAGGCAATTCCGCCGAAAGGAATCAACCCGCACCAAGGGCTGACCGTTTTGAACAGCAGCAAAGCCCCACCGCCCAACAGCATTATCAGGCCCGCAATTATCATATACCATGCCACTTTCGCACTCATCCACAGCGCCACCGAGCCTGTTGCCAGCCCGGCTTCGGCTTCAAGTGTCTGGCGATAGACCTTACGTTGCGCGGTGATTTTTGTCGACAGGGTGCGTGAAAGCGATAGGCTCAACACATCCGCATCGGCGAATAGACCACCGAAAAAAGCGTTATCACCTGCGGTAACCGGGCGTAAAGCCCGCGCCAGAAGTTCACTATCGAGCGGTACTGTCAGTGCCGCAATACGTTCACGCGTCGTCGGATGGCTATCCATTGGATGCGCTATTTCATTATCGAGACTGTTCTGCAGCGCAAACGGTCCGATTTTCTGTAACGCGACAAGCAGATCGACAAGCCAGTTGGTGCTGGTCACACGCCCATGCAAAAGCTCCCCCAGAAATCGGGAAACCGGCACATCCAGCACCGATATCCGCAGTAACGCCGACGCGAACGCCGCTGGAGATGAGACTTTTGCACCCATATTATCCGCCGCATATTCACGGATCCTGGCCCAGTCACTGACCGCTTCATGGAAGGTCTGCAAAAACCATAGCCCCACATCCAGCGACGGGCGCAGTACGATGCGGTCAAGCCATGAAAACCCCTGTGAGCTGTTCGCCATCTGTTCAAGACTGTTTTGCATCCCGGCATACAGAGGAACAAAACGCAGGCTGTATTGCGTATCCTCGCCGGTAAAATGTCCCAGCTCATGGCCAATCACCGCTGCCGCTTCCGCGTCATCCAGCAATGCCATATAGGTTAGCGGCAAGTAGAGCGTATTCCCCGTAAGTCGTTTGCCCTCTTCAATTTGTACGGTATTGGCGGTGACAAAGAAGCCGTCAAAAAATCCGACCACGATATTGTCAGGCACCGTCAACTCTGCACGCCGGGTGACGTCACGTATCCATTGCCAGAGCGCAGGGTTATTCGCGACGGTGACATTCACCCCGTAAATCTCCGTATCGTCAGGTTGAAAGAGAGCGAAACAGCGTCTGATGGAAGTCAGACTTTTTAATAGCATCCAGAGGATCGCGCCGACGGCGACCAGGATTACCGCCGCCAGTTTGAACCCACCCGCCCCGCCAAAATGCGACATCAGCCAGGTAACTTCCGATAACGCCAGACAAATCACCGCCAGTCCGCAGGTCACAATTTCAGCGGCCATCATAAAAGGCAACAGGCGACGGCAACGCGTAAATGTGCGAATCAAGGTGCTCTGGGAATGGCGCGAAGCGCGGGCGCTGGTTGTACATAGCCCCACTGCCGCCCCCACAACAAGCAAAGCCGCACCGCCAAGCGCTATCGCCAACATCGCTAGCGTCTGTCGGAGCAGCCCCTCAGCATCGCCTTCGAGAACATCGGCTACCCGCCAGTACTGCCATAGCGCATAACTAAGAATGCAGACTGGAACAGTGAAGAGATGAAGCGTGCCTTTTCTTTCCATTGAAAAATATCCTTTTATCAACCGGCACCGCCCTCTTAGTGCTGGCCTTTAGCGGGCAAAATCTCCCAGAGCAAAGAAGTATAGATAGTCCCACTTGTTGCCGGTTAACGTTTTTATCCACCAGCCCCCATTTTATCGATAGGTCAGCCCAACGCTCACTTACCCATCTGCGCGCCTTACTGATTTTTAAACTTGCATTAACTTACTTTTAACTTATATTATCACTTGCAAGTTAAATTAGTTTCGAATGAAGGTTCATGCGAGGTGGTTATGGCTCTTACTTTTACCAGCGACACGTTGCCTGCCGATCACAAAGCGGCAATCCGTCAGATGAAGAGGGAACTGCGGGCGCAGCTTGGCGACGTCCAGCAGATCTTCAGCCAGCTTAGCGAGACCATCGCCACCCGCGTGGCGGAGATCAACGCGCTTAAAGCACAGAGTGACGCTGTCTGGCCGGTACTGCCATACGCCGATATTCAGGCGGGCACCGTCACCGCTGTGCAGCGAGAACAGATTAAACGTCGTGGATGTGCGGTCATTAAGGGTCATTTCCCCCGCGAGCAGGCGCTGGGTTGGGATCGCTCAATGCTCGATTATCTCGACCGCAACCGCTTTGACGAGGTCTACAAAGGACCGGGGGACAATTTTTTCGGCACCCTGAGTGCATCGCGTCCTGAAATCTTTCCGATCTACTGGTCACAGGCACAAATGCAGGCCCGCCAGAGTGAAGAGATGACTAACGCACAGTCGTTTCTTAATCGCCTGTGGACTTTTGAAAGCGAAGGTAAGCAGTGGTTTAACCCGGACGTCAGCGTGATCTATCCTGACCGTATTCGTCGCCGCCCGCCGGGAACCACCTCCAAAGGGCTCGGCGCACATACAGATTCCGGCGCACTGGAGCGCTGGTTGCTTCCGGCATATCAGCGCGTTTTTGCTTCTGTTTTTAACGGCAATCTGGCCGATTACGATCCGTGGCAGGCGGCGCATCGCACTGACGTCGAAGAGTATACGGTCGATAACACCACCAAATGTTCGGTGTTTCGCACCTTCCAGGGCTGGACGGCGCTTTCCGATATGTTACCGGGCCAGGGGTTGCTACATGTGGTTCCCATTCCTGAAGCGATGGCTTATGTGCTGTTACGCCCACTGCTGGATGATGTTCCGGAAGATGAGCTGTGCGGCGTCGCACCAGGAAGAGTGCTGCCGGTTTCAGCGCAATGGCATCCCTTACTCATCGAGGCGTTAACCAGCATTCCGCAACTGGAAGCCGGCGATTCCGTATGGTGGCATTGTGATGTGATCCACGCCGTTGCGCCGGTGGAGAACCAACAAGGCTGGGGCAACGTGATGTATATTCCCGCCGCACCAATGTGCGAAAAAAATCTTGCCTATGCCCACAAGGTGAAGGCCGCGCTGGGGAAAGGTGCCTCGCCGGGGGATTTCCCGCGTGAAGACTATGAAACAAACTGGGAAGGACGCTTTACCCTGGGGGATTTGAATATCCACGGTAAGCGCGCGCTGGGGATGGAATAATCCTTCCCCTTTCAACGCCTTTAAAACAGTCCGGTTTTCTTCATTACGTGATAAAAACCGGATATTTTTTTATTCTACTGATACTGCAACCAGTTTCCATTTATCATTTTCTTTGAGCATAGTAACGTTAATCTCGCCGGATTCTCCATTTTTAAAAACAACGCTTCCAGACAAAGAACCAACATCATTTTCTACGTTGAAACTATCAAAACTGTATTCGCTAATATCATCAAAATGAATAGACTCGGTTACAAGCTTAAAATCCTCACTGTCCATTTGTCTTTGCAGAGAAGAAGAGCTTGCCTGATAAGCCTGAACATATTGTCCATCACGGAGCAAGTCTATCTCTGATCGCGCAGCATCCTTCAATTCACCCATCGAAGAAAAGAGGAAAGTACCCAAGCCAATAAAAATAATCAGTGCGGCAATCACCGCTCCCGCAATAACAAATTTTCTTTTTTTCTTGTCTGCTAACAGACCACGAACCTGCCATCCCGCATCACGAGCCATATCAAAAATAGGGTCCGTAATTTCCGTTGATGCAAATTTATAGCTGTCAATTTTACCGAAGCTACCGTCTTCTTTTTTACCCCAAGATCCCCCAGCAGAAAACTCAAGACGTTTCCCGATTTGGACAGATTTGCTCAATCTGAACCCACCCAAATCTGCATCCCACTCAACATCGGTAGTTTTTTCCCGATAGCTAATCTGATTTTTACTTTCATTGAAAAACAGTCTTAGCTCATATTGTTTTTGCAATCCGTATTGACTGAAATAATCTTTCCACTCAGCATCTACGATATTCCAGGATGCAACGATATCATCGCCATCTTCACATAAAATGAAAGGATGTTCGTTGTTGTTGTTTAAACTCAGTAATTTTAATTTAAGATTGGCTAAAGAAAGCGGTTCCATCTGACTCATTTCCTTTCCTTGTGTAGGTAGTTATGGAAAGTATCTTAGCCACAATTGTGGCTAAGATTAATCAGCAGAACTTTTTTTCAGAAAAGTGCGGGGGTGGAATTATAAGTAAGTGACCGGGGTGAACAGGTGCAGCCAACACACCTGTAACACGAAAGACGACGGAATAATTATTCGACGCCTTTGCTACGCAGATAGTCTTCGTAGTTACCGGTGAAGTCGATTACGCGTTCCGGCGTAATCTCAATCACGCGGGTGGCCAGCGAGCTGACGAATTCGCGGTCGTGAGAAACAAAGATCAGCGTGCCCTGATACATTTCCAGCGCCATGTTCAGCGATTCGATAGATTCCATATCCAGGTGGTTGGTAGGTTCATCCATCACCAGAATATTCGGTTTCTGCATCATCAGCTTACCGAACAGCATGCGCCCTTTTTCACCACCGGACAGCACTTTAGCAGGCTTTTTGATATCGTCCTGGCTGAACAGCAGACGACCAAGGAAGCTGCGAACAACCTGCTCGTCATCGCCTTCTTGTTTCCACTGGCTCATCCATTCGAAAACGGTCATATCGTTTTCGAACTCATATTCGTGATCCTGCGCGTAGTAGCCGATTTGCGCATTCTCAGACCACTTAACGGTGCCATTATCCGGCTCCATGTCGCCGACCAGCACTTTCAGCATGGTCGATTTACCCACGCCGTTAGCCCCGATGATGGCAACCTTTTCGCCCACTTCCAACAGCAGATTGAAGTTTTTAAACAGCGGGCCGTTATCAAAACCTTTGGTCAGTGCTTCGACTTCCAGCGCGTTACGGAACAGTTTCTTATCCTGTTCGAAACGGATAAACGGGTTCTGACGGCTGGATGCTTTCACTTCGTCGAGCTTGATTTTATCAATCTGACGCGCACGAGAAGTCGCCTGACGAGATTTCGAAGCGTTGGCGCTAAAGCGGCTGACGAAGGATTGCAGATCGGCAATTTGCGCTTTTTTCTTGGCGTTATCGGCCAACAGACGCTCACGTGCCTGGGTTGCTGCCGTCATGTATTCATCATAGTTACCCGGATAAACACGCAGCTCGCCGTAGTCCAGATCCGCCATATGCGTACAGACCATGTTCAGGAAGTGACGGTCGTGCGAAATGATGATCATGGTGCTGTCACGCTCGTTCAGCGTCTGCTCCAGCCAACGAATGGTATCAATGTCCAGGTTGTTGGTCGGTTCATCGAGCAGCAGGATGTCCGGGTTAGAGAACAGCGCCTGCGCCAGCAGCACACGCAGCTTCCAGCCTGGTGCCACTTCGCTCATCGGGCCGTAATGCTGTTCTACCGGAATACCGACGCCCAGCAGCAGTTCACCGGCGCGAGACTCCGCCGAATAGCCGTCCATCTCGCCGTATTTAACTTCAAGATCGGCAACTTTGTAGCCGTCTTCTTCGCTCATTTCCGGCAGCGCATAGATACGGTCACGTTCCTGTTTCACTTCCCACAGTTCAGCGTGACCCATAATAACGGTGTCCAGAACGGTGAACTCTTCAAAAGCGAACTGATCCTGACGCAGCTTACCAATGCGTTCGTTCGGATCGAGGGAAACGTTACCCAGCGTCGGTTCGAGGTCGCCGCCGAGAATTTTCATAAAAGTGGATTTACCGCTACCGTTGGCGCCAATCAGGCCGTAACGGTTGCCGCCGCCAAATTTGACGGAAATATTTTCAAACAGCGGCTTACTGCCGAACTGCATGGTGACGTTGCTGGAAACTAACACTGGCGTATCCTGAAAGAAGAAATATGTGACGAACCGCTTATTATGCCATAAGTCTGGAATAAGATCGCGCCTCTCGTGCGTGAGGGTTAAAGTGAAAGCAAAGGGAAAAAAATGTGATTTAGTACACATCCGAATTCCTTGTTGCTCCGAATGCACATATAATGCGTGCCCAACACTACATAAATCTCAACCCACTAGCCTGCTTGGCTTCAGAATCTCGCAAAAATGAATATGAAATTGACAACGCTTTTCGCGGCGGCGCTCGCAGTAGTTGGTTTTTGTAACACTGCCTCAGCCGTCACGTACCCGCTGCCTACCGATGGTAGCCGTTTGATTGGCCAGAACCAGGTCATCACCATTCCTGAAGGCAACACCCAACCGCTGGAGTACTATGCGGCTGAATACCAGATGGGTCTGTCCAACATGCTGGAAGCCAACCCGGGCGTGGATACCTTCCTGCCGAAGGGCGGCACCGTGCTGAACATTCCTCAGCAGCTGATCCTGCCGGATACCGTGCATGAAGGTATTGTTATCAACAGCGCTGAAATGCGTCTGTACTACTACCCGAAAGGCACCAACACCGTGATCGTTTTACCGATTGGTATCGGCCAGTTAGGTAAAGACACGCCGGTTAACTGGACCACCAAAGTTGAACGTAAGAAAGCCGGTCCGACCTGGACGCCAACCGCCAAGATGCACGCAGAATACCGCGCTGCGGGCGAACCGCTGCCAGCCGTTGTTCCGGCCGGTCCGGATAACCCGATGGGTCTGTACGCACTGTATATCGGTCGCCTGTATGCCATCCACGGGACCAACGCGAACTTCGGCGTTGGCTTACGCGTCAGCCACGGCTGCGTGCGTCTGCGTAATGAAGATATCAAGTTCCTGTTTGAAAACGTTCCAGTCGGCACGCGCGTCCAGTTTATCGATGAACCGGTAAAAGCGACGACCGAGCCAGACGGCAGTCGCTACATTGAGGTGCATAACCCACTGTCTACTACCGAAGAACAGTTCGAAGGCGGGGAAATCGTACCGATTACGCTGACCAAGAGCATTAAGAGCATCACCGCTCAGCCGGATGTCGACCAGGCCGTCGTTGAGCAGGCAGTCCAGAACCGTTCTGGTATGCCGGTTCGTCTGAACTAAGCATCAAAAAATGCCGGATGGCGGCTGTCGCCTTATCCGGCCTACAGATTAAGTAGGCCCGATAAGCGCTAGCGCCATCGGGCATAATCCTCACATCATCTGCAGCAAACCATATCCCACCAGCGCCGCCCAGATCAGCATCGGCACAGAATACCAATGAAAACGCCACCAGATACGTCGATCGTTTGCCATACGTAAGGCAATAAGGTTCGCCAGCGATCCCGGTAACAGTCCAAAACCACCAATATTGACCGCCCAAGCCAGCAATACCGTTGGCGGGACGTAGTTCAGCAGCAAAATAGTGCTGGGCACATTACTGATAAATTGCGACAGGCCGATTGCCGTCAACCATAGACCGGGTTGCGAAAGCGTACCAACGTGGCCCGAAATGCCCCCGAGTACAGGTAACTGTGTCAACAGATGCACATCGATAAACATCGCCATAAACACCAGCAGCAGCGTCCAGTCCACACTTAAGATCACACGGCGAGCCAGCACCATAAAGCCTGCAGCGACAATCCCTAGCCCCCAAAGCTCAAGCTTGAGTTCCAGCGCCGTTAAAAAGACCAGATACAATGCCAGGCAACTCCACACCAGTCGGGGTTGCCAGTCAGGTGCAGACGTGCCGGTATGATAGTGCAACGCTTTACGCGGAAAACTAAACCAGCACAGCGCCACCAGCGTTAGCATCATCGCACCGGCTAGCGGCGCCATTTGCCAGGTAAACGCGGTAAATGACAGCCCGGATCGCCCCCACATCAGGATGTTCTGCGGATTACCGATCGGCGTCAGCAGCGATCCAGCGTTGACCGCCAGTGCCTCAAAAATAATCAGACGATTCACCGGGATCGCGCACAGTTTTTTCAGGGTGATGGTGAGCGGAACCACAATAAACAGGGCAACATCGTTGGTCAGAAACGTCGACAGTAACGCCGCCGCCAGCACCATAAATATCGCCAGCTGACGTTCTGTTTTAAAGCGGCGGGTCATCTTGCGGCCTAGCACATCAAAATAACCGCTTAGCTCCACACCTTTGGTCAAAAGCATCAGCCCTGCGAGCGTAATAATCGTGTGCCAGTCAATGGCCCCCGGCCAGTTCCGGGGCGCAAACGGCGCGAACAGACTCAGTACACACCCGGTAATAATGAGTAGCTGGAAAAAACGATCGCGCTGCAATGCGCGTAATAAAGGAAAACTCATTCAGAGTCGGTGCCTTGCTGTTGGGTAAACCGGCTAAACGCCTCCAGCGTTTCCTTGCTCACGTGGTGTTCCATCCCTTCCGCATCGCGGCGGGCGATTTCCGGGCTGATGCCTAACATTAGCAAGAAATTTTCGACGATCTGATGACGCTCGCGACTCTCCTGCGCCAGCTTCTCGCCTTCTGCGGTTAAGAACACCCCGCGCCATGGGATCATTTCAATCAACCCCACAGAAGCAAGACGCTTGAGCATCTTAGCAACGGTGGGCTGGGAAACGCCAAGCCGGGCGGCCATATCCACCTGACGCGCTTCTCCCACCTCAATAATGAGATCGGAAATCAGCTCCACGTAATCATCGATCAGTTCACGTCGGTGTGCCTCCCTGACCTGACGAAACCCTTCAACATGTTCCTCAACATTCACCAATTGCGTCACTTTTTTTGTTGTTGGCATACCTGCGCGACGACTCATTCTGCTTCCTCGTTCCTGTGACGCGTTAACAGCATCTGATTAGAGAGCGGCCATTGTAAACCAGAGTTGCTTGGGCACAAAAATTTAACGTTTTAGCAATAGCTATATAATATAGCCTGTGCTATATCTGTATATAATAAAGACATCCCTCAAGGACTGATGGGAATGTGAAGTCAGGAGGTTCATATGAATGAATTCAAGAGGTGTATGCGCGTGTTTAGTCACTCTCCCTTTAAAGTACGGTTAATGCTGATCGCGATGCTGTGCGACATGATCAACGGCAAACCGGAGCAGGATAAACCTTCCGGAAAATAATGCGGCGTCGCGGTACGCCGCTTCTTTTTCCTGCCGTCTCGTCGATACGGTGGTCAGTTTTTCTCCCAATAACCCTTCTTTTTGTCCGTTTTGCCATCCCCTTCGCAAAACATTTTCTTTGTAGTAGTTGACCTTCTCCCGTACACACTCTATCTTTTCGCAGCCCTGCGTATATTGCGGCTCGCAGATGCGGACCTCATCCCTCTTCTCGCTCTCTCAGGCAGGCAATGACCCTTTGCGCCAGGGTAAGCACATGGCGTTTTTGCAACAGTGGCATATGAATTTAACCCTCAAAGATTCGCTTATTGCTCGTAGCCGGGTGCTAAGCCCGTGGACTGGCTTTTATTTCTTACAGTCTCTGCTGATCAACCTCGCACTGGGCTACCCGCTTAGCCTGCTTTATAGCGTCGCCTTTACCTGCATACTGCTGCTGTTGTGGCAATATGCACCGCGCACGCAAAAAACGCTGATCGGCATTTGTTCACTGATTGCAGCAATGTATTTTCCATTTGGTCAGGCTTACGGCTCGCCCAACTTCAATACCCTGCTGGCGCTGCACTCGACCAACATGGAAGAGTCCACCGAAATCCTGACCATCTTCCCCTGGTACAACTACCTGGTTGGCGTGTTTATCTTTGCCCTCGGCGTGCTCGCTGTACGGCGTAAAAAAGTCGCGACGCAACGCCGCTGGAATAAATTCGACAGTCTGTGTTTGCTGGTCAGCATCGTGGCGTTTTTTGTGACGCCGGTGCAAAACCTCGCCTGGGGCGGCGTCTTCAAATTAAAAGATACCGGCTATCCGGTGTTTCGCTTTGCCAAGGACGTTATCGTCAATAATTACGAGGTTCTTGATGAACAAGACCGCATGGCGAAGCTGGCGAGCGTTAAAGACACCTGGACTGTGACGGCGGTGAAACCTAAGTACCACACCTATGTCGTGGTGATTGGTGAAAGCGCCCGTCGTGATGCGCTAGGCGCGTTTGGCGGCCACTGGGACAACACACCGTTTGCCAGCAGCGTTAACGGCTATATTTTTGCAGATTACATCGCGGCCAGCGGATCAACGCAGAAATCACTTGGCTTAACGCTGAATCGGGTGGTCGATGATAAGCCGCAGTTCCAGGATAACTTTGTCACCCTCGCCAACCGCGCCGGATTCCAGACGTGGTGGTTCTCTAACCAGGGACAGATCGGTGAATACGATACGGCAATCGCCAGTATCGCCAAACGCGCTGACGAAGTTCATTTCCTGAAAAACGGTGACTTCGAAGCCGATAAGAACACCCGCGATGAAGCGCTGTTGAAGATGACTGCTCAGGTGTTAGAAACGGAACGAACTCAACCCCAGCTCATCGTGCTGCACTTAATGGGTTCGCATCCGCAGGCCTGCGATCGTACCCAGGGAAAATACGAGACCTTCGTTCAGTCGAGAGAGACATCGTGTTATCTGTACACCATGAAGCAGACCGACGACCTGCTGCGCCAGCTCTACGATCAGCTGCGTAACAGCGGCGACAGCTTCTCGATGGTTTACTTCTCCGATCATGGGCTCGCCTTTAAAGAACGCGGTAAAGAAGTGCAGTATTTGGCACACGACGATCAGTTCCAGCAGAATTTCCAGGTGCCGTTTATGGTGATATCCAGCGACGATAAAGCACACCGAGTGATTAAAGCCCGTCGTTCCGCGAATGACTTCCTGAGCTTTTTCTCACAGTGGACCGGGATCAGCGCGAAAGAAATTACCAACCGCTACCGCTTTATCTCGGAGAAAAAAGCCGGACCGGTGTATATCACCAACTTTAAATTACAGAAGGTGGACTACAACCATCTTGGTACCGATATCTTCGAGACCAAATCACGCTAACCGTGCAAATCACAGACAAAAAAATCCGCCCCTCGAGGCGGATTTTTCATATCACCGAAGTGATTAGAAGCGGTAACCCACGCCAGCAATCCAGGTGCCAACGTCAACGCTACGAATACGGCTCTGCTCGTAAGAGAAGTCCAGAGCAACGTTTTCGATCGGGTTGAACTGCAGGCCCGCACCGTAAGAGAAACCGTAGTCGCTGGTGCTGTGGTTGTCAGCAGGAGATGCTGCGTTCTGGAATTTACCGTAGCCAACACCAACAACGCCGTAGATGCTTGCCCAGTCGTTCAGACGGTAAGCAGGACCTGCAGTGATGCCGTAGTATTGGGTTTTGTTGTAGTCGCCAGAAGCATCGGTACGATCTTTTTCAGTGTAAGTGAAAGAACCGATTACGCCCAGCGGGTTGTTGTCCTGCTCGTAGCGATACTTCAGGTTAAAACCGTTCATTTTGTTCGCAGCGCCCTGAGCATCGCTCTGAGCATAACCACCGGTCACGGTAGAAGTAGACGCAACAGCGGAACCTGCGGAGAAAGCCAGAACAGCGGCCAGTGCTGAAAGACATGCAATTTTTTTCATAACCACCTCAAATGTGCTTCAAGTAAATCTTAAGTTTTAAATATACCAAAAATTGATGGGAAACTCTTTGCGATTAGCGATGTCTAACGGGGGTTTTCATGTAACAGAACATTTCAAACACCCACTATCTCTTTCAATTAACATCACTTTTATAACGAATAATGCCATTATTGCGCGCACAATACGGCACATTCATCCGGAAAATTCCTAATCACGCAGATTATTAATCCATCACTTTCAGGCCATTGTACGGATCTGTGCAGTTTTTTTTTCAACGAATACTCAACCACCTGCGTGTATTTCCAGTACACTCGCTCTTTTACTTAAATTGACAGGAGAAAGGATGCTGGGGTCGTCACGTAAAACGCCAGTCTGGTTACCTATTTTGGTTCTGCTGATTGCAATGTCCTCTATACAAAGCGGGGCATCACTGGCGAAGTCGCTATTCCCTGTTGTCGGCGCACCAGGCGTTACCGCGCTACGTCTGGCACTGGGAACGCTAATCCTCATCGCATTCTTTAAACCCTGGCGGTTACGCTTTGCCAAAGAGCAGCGTCTTCCTCTGCTGTTTTATGGTCTGTCGCTGGGTGGGATGAACTATCTCTTCTACCTGTCGATTCAGACCGTCCCGCTCGGTATTGCCGTGGCGCTGGAGTTCACCGGACCGCTGGCAGTCGCGCTGTTCTCTTCCCGACGCCCTGTGGATTTCATTTGGGTCGCACTGGCCGTACTCGGGCTCTGGTTCCTGCTGCCGTTGGGTCAGGACGTGTCGCACGTTGACTTAACCGGTGCCGCGTTGGCGCTGGGCGCAGGTGCCTGCTGGGCAGTCTATATTCTTACCGGCCAGCGTGCTGGTGAAGAGCATGGCCCGGCAACCGTGGCGGTAGGGTCGCTGATTGCAGCGATCATTTTCGTGCCGCTGGGCGCGATTCAGGCCGGAGATGCGCTGTGGCACTGGTCGATTCTGCCATTGGGTTTAGCGGTCGCCGTCCTCTCTACGGCGCTGCCCTATTCGCTGGAAATGATCGCCTTAACGCGCCTGCCTACGCGCACTTTTGGCACTCTGATGAGCATGGAGCCTGCGCTGGCGGCTGTTTCCGGCATGATCTTCCTCGGAGAAACGCTGACGATGGTACAAATGCTGGCGCTGGGAGCCATTATTGCCGCGTCAATGGGCTCTACGCTCACCATCCGTAAAGAGCCGCAAATTAAGCAACTTGACGTGAATTAACCTGTCGTTATTCTGCATGGTTTGCATAATCATGCAGAATAGTCTTTTGTTTATCTCAATGATTATTATTCTTATACCGCCATTGTTTCTCAATTCCTATTTCCTACGAATATAAACATCCAGAAAAAATAGCTGACAACAGATTACAATTGCACTTATGCATATGATCCAATTGAATATTTATATTTCCCATCCTGTTCACTATTAAAATGATAGGTAAGGCCAGAAAATTAAAACTAATTTTAGGTCTATACTTACTCTCGTTGAATGACCTGGAACATAGATATCAAGAGGATATGAGATTATGAGTACCGCAAAACTGGTAAAAACAAAAGCATCCCCCCTTCTTTATACCCGTAACGATGTATCCGACAGTGATAAGAAAGCGACCGTGGAGCTGTTGAATCAGCAGGTGATCCAGTTCATCGACCTGTCACTCATCACCAAACAAGCGCACTGGAACATGCGCGGCGCTAATTTTATTGCCGTACATGAAATGCTGGATGGCTTTCGTACCGCGTTAACCGACCACCTCGACACCATGGCCGAGCGCGCCGTGCAGTTAGGTGGCGTAGCGCTGGGGACAACGCAGGTTATTAACAGCAAAACGTCGCTGAAAAGTTACCCGCTGGATATTCACAGCGTGCAGGATCACTTAAAAGAGCTGGCTGAACGCTATGCCGTGGTCGCTAACAGCGTGCGTAAAGCTATTAGTGAAGCCAAAGATGAAGATACCGCCGATATTTTCACCGCTGCGTCGCGCGATCTCGACAAATTCTTGTGGTTTATCGAAGCCAACATCGAATAACGGTCATGATAAGAAATTCCTATATAACCCTCGCTCCGGCGGGGGTTTTGCACTTTTTTAGTGCGTAACATTGATCGATTATCACTGTAAAGTAAAATATTTGTAATAATCACCTCACACAATCGTTAACGAAAGATTGTTTTATCAACAATTTTTACGCTAAATAGTCATATCGTTTGTGCCGCCCCCTTCACGCACCAAATGAGTGCCCCGAAACGGTGCAGGCTGCCCACTTTGCCCTACTTATTGTGCAGCAAAACGTAACACCTTCTTGTTAAAACAATAAGTTGCAAAATTGGCACGATTATTTCATTAAGACATATGTTCTCGCAGGGGATCGCCCCGTGGATATAAAAGGAAATCCTATGAAGTCTGTATTAAAAGTTTCACTGGCTGCACTTACCCTGGCTTTTGCGGTGTCTTCTCATGCCGCGGATAAGAAACTCGTTGTCGCAACTGACACCGCTTTTGTTCCGTTTGAATTCAAGCAGGGTGACAAATACGTCGGTTTTGATGTGGATCTGTGGGCTGCCGTGGCCAAAGAGCTGAAGCTGGATTATGAACTGAAACCGATGGATTTCAGCGGCATCATCCCTGCGCTGCAAACCAAAAATATCGATTTGGCGCTGGCAGGTATCACCATCACCGAAGAACGTAAAAAAGCGATCGACTTCTCTGACGGCTACTACAAAAGCGGCCTGTTAGTGATGGTTAAAGCCAACAATAACGACGTGAAAAGCGTGAAAGATCTGGATGGCAAAGTGGTTGCGGTTAAAGGCGGAACTGGTTCTGTCGATTACGCGAAAGCAAACATCAAAACCAAAGATCTGCGTCAGTTCCCGAACATCGATAACGCGTATATGGAACTGGGCACTAACCGCGCAGATGCCGTCCTGCACGACACTCCAAACATTCTTTACTTCATCAAAACTGCGGGCAACGGCCAGTTCAAAGCCGTAGGCGATTCTCTGGAAGCCCAACAGTACGGTATTGCCTTCCCGAAAGGCAGCGACGAACTGCGTGAGAAAGTGAACGGCGCGCTGAAAACGCTGAAAGAGAACGGCACATACAACGAAATCTACAAAAAATGGTTCGGTACTGAACCTAAATAATAACTCGCGATGTTGCCCGGTAGCGCGAAGCTTACCGGGCCTACACCAGCAGATTTGAGACCTGTAGGCCGGATAAGCCTGGGGCATCCGGCAAAACAGGCATTTGAATATTTACACCACGGTAACAGGAACGACATATGCAGTTTGACTGGAGTGCCATTTGGCCCGCCATTCCGCTCTTGATTGAAGGCGCCAAAATGACCCTGTGGATTTCGGTCCTCGGTCTGGCTGGCGGCCTGGTAATCGGGCTGGCAGCAGGTTTTGCACGTACCTTCGGCGGTTGGATAGCCAACCACGTTGCGCTGGTATTTATCGAAGTCATCCGCGGCACCCCCATCGTTGTGCAGGTGATGTTTATTTACTTCGCCCTGCCGATGGCGTTTAACGACTTACGCATTGATCCTTTCAGCGCCGCCGTCGTCACCATCATGATTAACTCCGGTGCCTACATCGCGGAAATCACCCGTGGCGCAGTGCTCTCAATTCATAAAGGTTTCAGCGAAGCCGGGCTGGCGCTGGGTCTCTCACGCACAGAGACTATTCGTCACGTCATTTTACCGCTCGCGCTGCGTCGTATGCTGCCACCGCTGGGTAACCAGTGGATCATCAGCATTAAAGATACCTCACTGTTTATTGTCATTGGCGTCGCTGAACTGACCCGTCAGGGTCAGGAAATCATTGCCGGTAACTTCCGCGCACTGGAAATCTGGAGCGCCGTTGCGGTGTTCTATCTGATTATTACGCTGGTGCTGAGCTTCGTTCTGCGTCGTCTGGAAAGAAGGATGAAAATCCTGTGATTGAATTTAAAAACGTCTCTAAGCATTTTGGTCCTACCCAGGTGCTGCATAACATCGATCTGAATATTGGTCAGGGCGAAGTCGTGGTGATTATCGGGCCTTCCGGCTCCGGTAAGTCGACCCTGCTGCGCTGCATTAACAAGCTGGAAGAGATAACCTCCGGCGAACTGATTGTCGATGGTCTGAAGGTCAACGATCCGAAGGTCGACGAGCGGTTAATACGCCAGGAAGCCGGGATGGTATTCCAGCAGTTCTATCTGTTCCCACACCTGACCGCGCTGGAGAATGTCATGTTTGGGCCGCTGCGCGTGCGCGGGGCGAAGAAAGATCAGGCTGAGAAACAGGCCAAAGAGTTACTGGCTAAAGTGGGCCTCGCCGAGCGTGCGCATCACTACCCTTCTGAGCTTTCAGGCGGCCAGCAACAGCGTGTGGCGATCGCCCGTGCGCTGGCGGTGAAGCCAAAAATGATGCTGTTTGATGAGCCGACCTCAGCCCTTGACCCGGAACTGCGTCACGAAGTGCTGAAAGTCATGCAGGATCTGGCGGAAGAAGGTATGACGATGGTGATTGTGACCCACGAAATCGGCTTTGCCGAAAAAGTGGCCTCACGCCTGATCTTCATTGATAAGGGCCGTATTGCCGAAGACGGTAATCCGCAAACCTTGATTGAAAATCCGCCCAGCCAGCGTCTGCAGGAATTTTTACAGCACGTTTCCTGATGCTGACACCTCCCTTCTCCCCGAAGGGAGGTTCTCCCTCAGAATGTTCTGATTTCATGACCCTCCCGTCCGGGCATCTATACTTATCCTTTTGTGTTTGTTTCTCATGGGAGGAGTCATGCGGTGGATCTTATTCATCTGTTTTTTTCTACTGAGCGTCCCCGTTCAGGCGGTCACGATACCCGGCGTAACGTCCACCGCCTCCGCCAGCCCGCCAGCGGAGCCCGCTGC
>NZ_SZWV01000068.1:138208-140254 GCF_005280945.1 Citrobacter sp. wls718 | reverse complement strand
AAAAAAAGCCGCCTACGGTGCCCTGGCAGACGTGCTGGAGAATAATGCCTCACGCCAGGAGTTGATAGGTCAACTGCGTAAAGTAGCGGCAACGCCGCCTCCTGAACCGGTCCCCACTATCGTCCCTCCCACGCTGACGGAAGAAAAAACGGTACTCGAGAACGTGACCGATGTCAGTCGCCACTACGGGGAAGTTCTCTCCAGCCGATTCGCCCAGCTTTATCGCAATATCACCGACGCTCCGCACAAAACTTTTAATCCGCAATCGTTCACCAATGCCCTGACTCACTTTTTTATGCTGGCGGTATCCGTGTTCGGATTTTACTGGTTGGTACGCTTATGTGCGTTGCCGCTGTATCGCAAAATGGGGCAATGGGCGCGGCAAAAAAATCGTGACCGCAGCAACTGGCTACAGCTTCCCGCCATGATTATTGGCGCGTTCATCATAGATTTATTGCTGCTGGCCCTGACGCTGTTTGTTGGGCAGATCTTAAGCGATCGCATGAACGCCGGCAGCCGCACTATCGCTTTCCAGCAAAGTTTGTTTCTTAATGCCTTCGCGTTGATTGAGTTCTTTAAGGCCATTTTACGCCTGATATTTTGCCCGACGGTGGCCGAGTTGCGTCCGTTCAACATTCAGACTGCAGGCGCACGCTACTGGAATCGTCGCCTGAGCTCACTCAGCAGCCTGATTGGCTACGGGCTGATCGTGGTGGTGCCCATCGTCTCGAATCAGGTCAATGTACAGGTTGGCGCCATGGCTAACGTCATCATCATGCTGTGCATTACGCTGTGGGCGCTGTATCTGATCTTCAGGAACAAGAAAGAGATCACCGAGCATTTGCAGAGTCTGGCAGAAAGGTCGCTGGCTTTTTTCAGCCTGTTTATCCGCGCCTTTGCGCTGGTTTGGCACTGGCTGGCCAGCGCCTATTTCATCGTGCTGTTTTTCTTCTCGCTGTTTGATCCGGGCAACAGCCTGAAGTTTATGATGGGAGCAACGCTGCGCAGCCTGGTGATTATCGGCATCGCCGCCTTTATTTCTGGCATGTTTTCCCGCTGGATCGCCAAAACCATTACGCTTTCACCACACACCCAGCGCAGTTATCCGGAATTGCAAAAACGCCTGAATAGTTGGCTGTCGACGGCGTTAAGCATCGCGCGGATCCTGACGGTCTGTGTCGCCATCATGTTGCTGCTCAACGCCTGGGGGCTGTTCGACTTCTGGAACTGGCTGCATTACGGCGCGGGAGAAAAAACGGTGGATATTCTGATTCGTATCGCGCTGATTTTATTCTTCTCCGCTATCGGCTGGACCCTGCTCGCCAGCCTGATTGAAAACCGCCTGACCTCGGATATCCACGGCCGGCCCCTGCCCAGCGCACGTACCCGTACACTGTTGACACTGTTTCGCAACGCGCTGGCGGTGATTATCAGCACCATCACTATCATGATCGTGTTGTCGGAAATTGGGGTCAATATTGCCCCGTTACTGGCAGGCGCGGGCGCGCTGGGGCTGGCTATCTCCTTCGGCTCGCAGACGCTGGTAAAAGATATTATTACCGGGATCTTTATCCAGTTTGAAAATGGCATGAACACCGGTGATTTGGTCACCATCGGTCCGCTAACCGGCACGGTTGAGCGCATGTCGATTCGCTCAGTCGGTGTGCGCCAGGACACCGGGGCGTACCATATTATCCCGTGGTCATCGATAACCACCTTCGCCAACTTTGTACGGGGTATTGGATCGGTCGTCGCCAATTACGACGTGGACCGCCATGAGGATGCCGATAAAGCCAATCAGGCGTTGAAGGATGCCGTTACGGCGGTGATGGAACGAGAAGATATTCGCGGATTCATTATTGGCGAGCCGTCATTCGCGGGCATTGTCGGGTTAACCAATACGGCGTTTACGCTGCGGGTGTCGTTCACCACCTTACCGCTGAAGCAGTGGGCGGTACGCTTTGCGCTCGACAGTCAGGTGAAAAAATACTTTGATTTGGCCAACGTGCGCGCGCCGGTACAGACCTACCAGGTTTTGCCCGCACC
>NZ_SZWV01000068.1:113325-138161 GCF_005280945.1 Citrobacter sp. wls718 | reverse complement strand
CAGCCGATCCGCTGCCGCCGACAGAACCGACGATTTAGCGCTGACGCGCCATAAAACGGCGACGCTGATCGTTATCCATAAAGGTCCAGGCAATAAAGCGGCTGTGCTTTTGCCCCTGGGCCATCTCTTTTTTGACCACTTTCACCGCACCCACATCCGTCAGGGCGTGGTACAGCGGTGGCAGATTTTCACCGCGTGAAACCAGCGTGGTGAACCACATCACCTGGCGACCAAAGGCCTGGCTTTCGGCGATCATTTTTTTGATAAACGCCACTTCGCCACCTTCACACCAAAGCTCCTCCTGTTTCCCACCAAAGTTCAGCGCATCGTCTTTGTCCTGTCCCAGGTTACGACGTTTACGCTCACTTCCGGCGCGGGCAGAAGCCGCTGAATCATGGAACGGCGGATTGCACAGTGTCGCTTCGAACTGTTCATTCTTATGAATAATTCCGTTGAAGATAGACGACAAATCTTTCTGACGGCGCAGGCGAATAGCACGGGTTAACCCCGGATTGCCGTTAACGATCGCCAGTGCGCTGCTCAATGCTTCCTGGCTGGTCTCACTGCCGGTAAACCGCCAGCCATATTCGTGCACGCCAATCAGCGGATAAATACAGTTTGCCCCAACGCCGACGTCCAGCACGCTCGCATTCGCCGGGATAGTTCCCGTCGTTTCGCCCAATAGATCGGCCAGATGATGAATGTAATCCGCCCGACCCGGTACCGGTGGGCACAGGTAACCTTGCGGAATATCCCAATTAGCCACCGCATAGTAATGCGCCAGCAGGGCTTTATTCAGCGCCTTCACAGCCAATGGGTTAGCAAAATCAACGCTCTGCTCGCCGCCTGGCGTAATGGTGAGGAATTGCGTCAATTCGGGCGTAACCTGGCATAACGTGGCAAGATCGTAACGGCCATTGTGGCGGTTGCGTGGGTGTAATCCCGGTTTCTGGGGGGGCATAACATTCTCCTATTAACAGCGGCGTAAGATACCCGCATAACGACACGCGGTAAACACGCATGGCACGGAAAATCGATAATTTGTGCTGGATTTCCACAAAACAAATCGTTCAAAAAACACTCAGTTGTCCATCAATTTTTTGCGGTAAACGTCCGGCAATGACGTCCTAAACTTATCAGGCACTACCCGTTGTTTCTCAGAGGATATCATTATGAAGAAATGCCTCACACTCCTTGCCGCTACCGTACTCACCGGCATGACATTTGCGTCTTTTGCTGCACCGCCTAACACCAGTCCTGCCACCGGCCCGCTACAGGCTTCCGGAACCGTGTCGGCTACCGGCGCGTCAAGCCTGACCGATCTTGAAGACAAGCTGGCGGAAAAAGCGAAAGAGCAAGGCGCAAAAGGCTTTGTGGTTAATGCTGCTGGCGGTAAAAATCAGATGTACGGTACCGCAACTATCTACAAGTAATCTCCCTCAGCCTAACTGCATTCGTCCTGAATGCAGTTTTCTTTTTTGCTCTCCGTACTCCCTGCACAATTTGTAACCATCATGTTGGAATTTTGAATCCAATGTAAATAAATGTATTTATTTTTGAATTAATGAATGCTAAAAAGTCGCACTGATTAATAATGCTTATCAAAATCATTATCAATTACGCATTTCATTACGGCGAGACCTGCAGGCGTAACATCCAAAGAGATGTCCCTTCGCACGAGTGAAACCTTCTACTCAAAAAATAATAAGCTACTCATTAACATGGATAAAAATCGCAACCTGCCGTCCAGTAGTTTCCATTCACTCACCTTTTTTGCCGGTCTGTGCATCGGCCTGTCTCCGGTCGCTCAGGCAGTCGCCGCAGGCGATCAGGACAAGAAACAAGAAGATACGCTGGTCGTAGAAGCCGCCAAACCGTCGCTGTACGCCCCCACCCACTCTGCCGATCCGAAATTCTCCCGTCCTGTTGCTGATACGACGCGCACCATGACGGTGATTTCTGAGCAGGTCATTAAGGATCAAGGGGCAACAAATCTGACCGATGCGCTAAAGAACGTGCCGGGCGTAGGCGCATTTTTCGCCGGTGAAAACGGCAACTCCACCACCGGTGACGCGATTTATATGCGTGGGGCCGATACCTCGAACAGCATTTACATCGACGGCGTTCGCGATATTGGCAGCGTGACGCGCGATACCTTCAATACAGAACAAGTTGAAGTAATTAAAGGTCCTTCCGGTACCGATTATGGCCGCAGCGCGCCGACCGGCTCTATCAACATGATCAGCAAGCAACCGCGCACTGACTCCGGCATTGATGCCTCTGCCAGCGTCGGCAGCGCCTGGTTCCGCCGCGGTACGCTGGACATCAATCAGGTCATTGGCGAGACCACCGCCGCACGATTAAACCTGATGGGCGAAAAGACGCACGATGCCGGACGCGATAACGTTAAAAATGAACGTTACGGCGTGGCCCCGTCCATCGCCTTTGGTTTAGGCACCGAAAATCGTCTGTATCTGAACTACTTGCACGTCACCCAGCACAACACGCCGGACGGCGGTGTTCCCACCATCGGCCTGCCGGGGTACTCTGCACCTTCTGCGGGGACTTCTGCCCTGAATCATTCAGGGAAAGTGGATACGCATGATTTTTATGGCACCGATTCGGATTACGACGACTCGACGACCGATACCGCGACGATGCGCTTTGAGCATGATCTGAGCGACAGCACCACCGTGCGCAATACCACGCGCTGGTCACGAGTCAAACAAGATTACCTGATGACGGCGGTGATGGGCGGCGCGTCAAATATCACGCAGCCAACCAGCAGCGTAGACACCTGGACCTGGTCGCGTCTGGCCAATACCAAAGATGTCAGCAACAAAATCCTCACCAACCAGACCAACCTGACCTCAAAATTTTATACCGGCGCCATTGGCCATGACATCAGCACCGGCGTAGAGTTTACGCGTGAAACGCAGACCAACTACGGCGTAGTGCCGATCACGCCACCGCCAGTGAATATTTACCATCCCAACAGCAACGTCAGCGTGGGTGGATTAAACCGTAACGGTGCCAACGCCAACGGCCAGACCGACACCTTCGGTATTTATGCATTCGACACCTTGCAAATTACCCGTGAGTTTGAGCTGAACGGCGGCATTCGTCTCGATAACTATCGCACCGAGTATGACAGCGCCACGGCATGCGGTGCATCCGGGCGCGGTGCTGTCGCTTGCCCGGCTGGCGTAGCCAAAGGATCGCCGGTCACCACCGTCGATACCGCTAAGTCTGGTAATCTGGTGAACTGGAAAGCGGGTGCGCTTTATCATCTGACAGATAACGGCAACATTTACATTAACTATGCGGTCTCTCAGCAACCGCCGGGTGGCAGCAATTTTGCCCTCGCCCAGAGCGGTACCGGCAACAGCGCCAACCGTACTGATTTTAAACCGCAAAAAGCAAAGACCAGCGAAATTGGCACCAAATGGGAAGTACTGGATAAGCGCCTGCTGTTAACCGCCGCGATTTTCCGCACCGACATTGAGAACGAGGTCGAGCAGAACGATGACGGTACCTGGTCCCAGTATGGGGAGAAACGCGTTGAAGGGTACGAACTGTCGGTAGCCGGCAACATTACCCCGGCATGGCAGGTGATTGGCGGATACACCCAGCAGCGCGCCACGGTCCATAACGGTAAAGACGTCGCTCAGGATGGTTCATCCTCCCTGCCGTATACACCGGAACATGCATTCACCCTGTGGAGTCAGTATCAGGCCACGGATGATATCTCCGTTGGCGCAGGCGCACGCTACGTGGGCAGTATGCATCGCGGCGCGGACGGCGCGGTGGGCACGCCATCCTTTACTGAAAGCTACTGGGTCGCGGATGCCAAACTGGGATATCGCGTAAACCGCAACCTCGATTTCCAGCTTAACATCTATAACCTGTTTGACACCGATTATGTCTCCTCGATCAACAAGAGCGGATACCGTTACCATCCGGGTGAGCCGAGAACCTTCCTGCTCACCGCCAATATGCATTTCTGATGTATCACGTGGGGCGTAAGCCCCACTTTCAGGAGAAACACTGATGATGTACCACATTCCTGACGTCTTATCGCCGCAGGACGTTGCCTGGTTTCGCGAACAGTTGGATTCAGCCGAGTGGATAGATGGCCGCGCCACCACCGGCGCTCAGGGTGCGCAGGTCAAAAATAACCAGCAGATTGATACGCAGAGCGAGCGCTATGTTGCGTTACATAAAGAGGTGCTGGCCGCCGTGAACAGCAGCGCGCTGTTCTTTGCTGCAGCATTGCCAAAAACAATCTCCGCGCCGTTGTTCAATCGTTATCAAAACGCAGAGACCTACGGCTTTCACGTTGATGGCGCGGTGCGTAGCCACCCGGAAAGCGGCTGGATGCGTACCGACCTTTCCGCCACATTATTCTTAAGTGACCCCGACAGCTATGAGGGGGGAGAGTTGCGGGTCAATGACACTTACGGTCAGCATGCGGTCAAACTTCCGGCTGGCGACCTGGTGCTCTACCCTTCCAGCAGCCTGCATTGCGTTACACCGGTGACGCGCGGCGTTCGTATAGCGTCGTTTATGTGGATCCAGTCGATGATCCGCGACGATAAAAAACGCGCCATGCTCTTTGAATTGGATAAGAACATCCAGTCCCTGAAGGCCCGCCACGGTGAAAGCGCCGAGATCCCATCGCTGCTCAATCTCTACCATAATCTGCTGCGCGAATGGTCTGAAATCTGACGGTGCGCTTGTGCATTCGTTTTCCATCCATATCATTCACTATAATTATTATACAAACTGAATGTACGGAGGGGCTATGGCATCCGGATGGGCAAATGACGACGCAGTGAACGAACAGATCAACAATACTATTGAAGATGCTGTCGCCCGCGCCCGTGGTGAGTTACCCACGGGTGAAAGTCTGTATGAATGCGAAGAATGTGGCAATCCTATCCCTCAGGCCCGGCGCGAGGCGGTACCTGGGGTACGTTTATGCATCGCCTGTCAGCAGGATAAAGATTCACATAACACCGCATACTCAGGATATAATCGTAGAGGATCGAAAGACAGCCAGCTACGTTGACCCTTCTTTACCAAAAGTTTCAGCGCATACGATTTCCTTTACGAGCACGGTTTTTTGCAATGAGTGTAGCAAAATGTGCCGTTGTCGCTGGCTCTGTAAATCGCAATGACAAGAACTGTAAATCCGCCTTCCGAATTTATTAATATTCAATAAGTTATTTGTCATTCAATTTTTTTGATTGATGTCGTCAATTCTATTCGATTTTCTCTCACCTAAAAAAAACGTGATACTTCTCACATCGACAAAACAACGTCTACCGAACAAAACACTGACTAACAGAATAACCTGCGAGAGATTAATCATGAAAAATATCAAATATGCTGTTGCTGCCATCGCCCTGTCTACCCTGTCATTTGGCGCTTTCGCTGCCGAGCCTGTTACTTCCACTCAGGCACAGAGCATGAATAAAGTGGGCGTGGTATCTGCTGATGGCGCAAGCACGCTGGATGGCCTGGAAGCCAAACTGGCTGAAAAAGCTGCCGCTGCAGGTGCAAGTGGCTACAGCATTACGTCCGCTGTCGGCAAAGACAAAATGAGCGGCACTGCGGTTATCTACAAATAACCGACGAATTACCTGCAAGACCCAATGCTCCAACCCTCATTGACCCTGTTTGTTACCCTTTGTTTGCCCGTCCACTGGACGGGCTTTTTTTTGCTTACTGTTCCAACCGATGACGGAATTCTTGCAACACCGTCTTCGGCATCCCCACGAACTGTGCCGCCTCACAAATTGCCTGCCAGCTTCCTAAATCCAGCGGGATGCCCTGCGCCAGTCGCGCCTCACGCGTACTCACTTCCCACTCACCCGGTAGCAGAACCGGGGCGTCCTCGCCATGCGGCGACGCTTTGACCCATTTCGCAAATGCGGCGACCTGATGGTCACAATCCGGCGCGCCAAATAATTCCGGGTTTAGAATGATCGTCGTCATGCAGTTAATGATGGCGTCAGCGCTGTCCTGCAAACTGTCTTCGTGCGTAGTTTTCCCCCCGGAAAGCGCACCGCCCAGAATTTCGCACATTGCCGCCAGCGCATAGCCTTTATGCTGAGCGAAGGTAAGCAGCGAGCCCAGCGGAGACACCTGCATCACGGCGGGATCGGTAGTCGGAACGCCGTCAGCATCAATCAGACATCCTGGCGCCACTGGCTCACCCTTATGCCACGCAACGCGCGTTTTGCCAAAAGCAATGGCGCTGGTCGCATAGTCCAGCAGCAGGGGGAAATCATTCTTACGCGGAAACACGGCGCAGAAAGGGTTAGTGCCAAACCGGCTGTCACGCCCCTGAAAAGGCGCAACCATCGGGATGCCGACCACATTCACAAAGTGAACGGAGACAAAGCCTGCGGCTGCACATTGCTCTGCCCAATAGCCAATGCGTCCGATGTGATGGGAATTGTGTAGTGCCACCGCGGCAATACCGAACTGACGGGCTTTCTCGATTCCCAGCGTGATAGCTTCATGTGCCGCAACCTGACCAAACGCACTGTCGCCGTCAAGCGTTACCACCGCCCCCGCGTCTTTCACCACTTTCGCGTGGTGGTTTAGCTGCAAATGTCCCTGCGAAAAGGAACGAACATAGCTTGGGATCATGCCAATGCCGTGAGAATCGTGCCCGGCAAGGTTCGCGGCGATCAGATGATCGGCAACTAAGCGCGCTTCCTGCTCTTCGCTGCCCATCTGACGAAAAACGGCCTGAATAAAGGCGTGCAGCGTAGGCGCATGAAAGCGGTGTCCACTGTTCATGGTTATCTCCTGTTATGTTGCGTGTTTGTTGTGTTTCTTATTTTTCAACAAACTATGCTGCGCCACGACGCTCAGGAGGTCAATAAACGTGCAGAAATTTCACATTGCAGAAATAGCAGGAATAGCAGAAAGGCGGGAACGGGCGGACCTGTAAATCAGGCCCGCCGGGGAGATGAGTACATCAGAAGCACTGGTCGACGCGGGTAAATCCTTCAGCCAGCGTAGCGACTTCGCCGGTTGCCAGAAGGCAGCAGGCCATCTGAATCCTCAACGAGGCCGGTACCGGCTCACTTCCGGCCAGACAACGCTCTATCCAGCGCGCGGTGGTTTCCGGATCTTTTGCCACCGGCAGCGGCACTGGCTCGTCAGGCATCTCGCTCTGGCGGTCCTGCAGCACTCGTACACCAGAATGGTCTATCAGGCTGATCTGCGGGCAACGCTGTGGGTTGGCGTACACCTCCCCTTCCGTGCCGTGCATCAGCAGGCCGCGCCCGCCGATATCACCAAAGAATTTCGCTACCCGCGACACGTACTCCGGGTGCGAAACGCTGGCAAGACGCAGTGCGGCATCGTCAGCAAACGGCGTGGCTAATTTCGCGAGCGTATGCGCACTGTTGCGTACGCCCATCCGCCAGCGCATCGCCAGCTGTTTCTCCAGCGGCGGGCACAGCGCGCTCACTGGGATAAACACCGGCTCATGTCCCTCAAGTTTCGCCTGCGCCTGTCCGGCATGCAGGGTAGGTGCAATCCCCATCAGGTCAAAAATGGTTTCCGTCAGCACGCGGGTTGGATCTTCGCTCACCCCGTGCACCACGACCGGGAAACCCAGCTTATGCAGCAAAATAGCCAGCAGCGGCGTCAGGTTAGCCTGCTTGCGCGCACCGTTGTAGCTGGGAATGACGATAGGCATCGGTTTGGCAACGGGCGGCGTCAGGCGAAGGGTATGATTTTGCATCGCCTCATAAAAGCCCAGCATTTCTGCCTCACCTTCCCCTTTAATACGCAGCGCAATCAGTACGCCGCCCATCTCAAGGTCAGGTACGTCGCCGTTTAACATGTGGGTGTACAGTCCGCGAGCGGTATCCTGGTCCAGGTCACGCGCGTGATTTTTACCTCGCCCAATCTCTTTGATGATTTTGCGGTAATCCATCGATAACTCCTTGCCTGTTGCTCACATCGTTAACGCCGACGGCGGCGTGTGGGTTTCGCTTTTTCTTTTGGTTTTACTATAACGTCTGGCACACCAGGTTGCTCTATCGGAAATATGGGTAACGCATTCAGTAAACGCTGACCATAGTTTTTGGTCAATAAACGCTTATCGTAAATCACCACTTCGCCCCAGCAACCGTGACTACGAATGAGTCGCCCAACCTGCTGAATCAAATTGAACGATGCCGCAGGTAAACTCTGCACCTCAAAGGGATAGCGATTCAGGCTTTTCAGCCATTCGCCCTCAGTCACCACCACCGGGCTGTCGATGGGCGGAAACGCAATTTTGTGAATATGAACCTGGGTCAACAGGTCGCCTTTCAAATCGAGGCCTTCGGCAAAAGACTGCAGCCCAACCAGCACGCTACGCTCACCGTTTTGTACCCGCTTGCGGTGCAGTTCCACCAGTCGGTAGCGCGGCTGATCGCCCTGCACCAGCAACAGCAGACGCAGATCGGTTACGTGCTCAAGAAAACGCTGCATTGCCCGACCGCTGGCAAAGAGCACCAGCATGCCCTGATGTTTTTTACTTTCCACCTGTTCGCGGAAATAGGCCGCCATTTCGGCAATATGCTGCTCTTCGTTCTCCATCAACGGTTCGTAACGCATCTGCGGAATGACAATTTTGCCTTGCTCGACATGATTAAACGGCGAGTCCAGCGCGACAAAACGGTCCCCTGCTTTTTCTTTCAGGCCGCTCATCTCCTGCAGGCGCGAGAAACTGTTGAGCGAGCGTAAGGTGGCAGAGGTGACGATAATATGCGGCACGCTGCGCCACAGCAGGCGTTCAAGCTGATCGCTGACGCGGATCCCCACGCAGTGAAACCAGACATGCATCTGTCCGTCACGCACGTCACGCGTCACCCATTTGGTCACCGGTGCGCCTGATGACTGCGCCAGTGAAGCCAGCCGCCACAGTTTACTTTGCGCTTCAAACATACCCAGCGCCCGGTTCATCTGCAAAATAACCCGATGCAGACGAACGATATCGTGGCTGCCGGTTTTTTCGCTGAGATCGTTGAGGAACAGTTCCGCCAGACCGCGTAGCATCTCGGTGAGCTTCGCCAGGCGCTGACAAATCTCCATCACTTCCGCAGGCAGCTCGCCCATTGCAAAGCGGTGTTCGGCTTCCTGCGTGGCGGGCAGGTACAGATTGAGGATGTTGTTTAGTGAGGCGATCAGCTCATACAGCTCTTCACCGTGGGCGTTCAGGCGCTCTGGATTAGCCAGCGGCGGCGTGGTTTTCGGGCGAAACTGCTCCAGGCAGGTCGCCACGAGTTTGCTGAATAAATCCAGCTGCAGCCGATACCAGGGCGCGGTAATCTCGGCGCTCATTTCCAGCGCATCGCGCGCGACGTCCGGCAGATGGTGGCCTTCATCAAGCACCAGCAGCAAATTTTTCGGTTCCGGTAACACCGCTTCGCTCTCCATGGCTGCCATCACTAACGCGTGGTTTGCCACCACCACTTCGGCTTCCTGGATCTCACGGCGGGCAACAAAAAATGGGCATTCACGGTAGTAATGACAGTTACGGTTCAGACAGCTGGCTTTATCAGTGCTCAGACGCTGCCAGAGCCCGTCATCAATGGCGATATCGGTGTGATCGCGCAACCCATCCCATTTATAAGTGTCGAGGTCGCCTTTGAGCCTGGCGCAACGTTTTTGTTCTTCCTGGTTGTTGGGCGTCAGATCATCGTCGAGAAACGCCAGCAAATCCTGCTGATTGGGTTCGGTACTGGCCAAGGCCGCTAAATTACGCGGGCAGACATAGCGCCCTCGCCCAAACGCGGCGGTAAATCGCAGATCAGGGATAATTTTGCGCAGCAGCGGCAGGTCTTTACTGTAGATCTGATCCTGCAACGCGACGTTGGCGGTACTGACCACCAGCGTCTTTTGTTCTTCACGGGCAATGGCAATCCCCGGAATTAAATAGGACAGCGTTTTCCCGACGCCGGTCGGCGCTTCGATAGCCAGATGTCGCCCGTCTTCCCCAGCCAGCGTTTTCGCGACATCAGCAATCATCTGCCGCTGCGGCGCACGGGGGATAAAGTCGGGGATCTGTTCCTGAAGCGCCTTATACCAGGCGGCAATTTGCGCTTTCAACGCTGCGGTTAATGCCATGAGAAAACCTGAAATACTGTATAAACAGCCACTATTGTGGCACTTTCTGATACGCGTCGCAAAAAAAAAGCCCGGCTATTCGGCCGGGCTCGCAATTACTGTGCAGAAGACGGTCTGCGATGACGACGCGGTGGACGCGGTTTGTCGCCTGCCGGTTTGCCTTCACTGTTACGCGGTTTCGCTTTTGGCGCACCACCATCCTGGCGACGCGGCTGCTGACCACGGCCTGCTCCACCTTGCCCACGACCACCGCTGCCGCCACGCTGCTGGCGTCCGTTCTGGATTGGCTCGGCTTTAATCGACGGGTCCGGCGCGTAGCCATCAACCGCAATACGCGGTATCTCTTTTTTCAGCAGTTTTTCGATGTCATGCAGCAACTTGTGCTCATCAACACACACCAGAGACAGCGCTTCACCGGTAGCCGCAGCACGACCGGTACGTCCGATGCGGTGAACATAATCTTCCGGGACGTTTGGCAGCTCATAGTTCACCACGTGCGGCAGCTCTTCAATGTCGAGCCCGCGAGCCGCGATGTCGGTCGCCACCAGCACGCGAATATCGCCGGATTTAAAATCGGCCAGCGCACGCGTACGCGCACCCTGCGATTTATTACCGTGGATCGCCGCGCTGCGAATACCGTCTTTATTCAGCTGTTCTGCCAGGTGGTTGGCACCATGTTTGGTACGGGTAAAGACCAGCACCTGCTGCCAGTTACCCTGGCCAATCATCTGTGACAGCAATTCACGTTTACGTTTTTTATCCACAAAGTGAACGAGCTGGCTGACCTGCTCAGACGCGGTATTACGACGCGCAACTTCAATTTCCAGCGGGTTATGCAGCAGTTTTTCTGCCAGCGACTTAATGTCGTCAGAAAACGTTGCGGAGAACAGCAGGTTTTGACGTTTAGCGGGCAGTTTAGCCAGTACGCGACGAATATCATGGATAAAGCCCATATCCAGCATACGGTCCGCTTCATCCAGTACCAGGATCTCAACCTGATCCAGTTTCACCGCGTTTTGATGTTCCAGATCGAGCAAACGGCCCGGCGTTGCCACCAGCACATCTACGCCACTGCGCAGTTTCATCATCTGCGGGTTAATACTCACGCCGCCGAAAACCACCAGCGAGCGAACGTTCAGATACTTGCTGTAATCGCGGACGTTTTCGCCAATTTGTGCTGCCAGCTCGCGGGTTGGCGTCAGGATCAGCGCACGCACCGGACGACGGCTTTTGCCATGCGGCTGATTGGTAATGAGGTGTTGTAACAGCGGCAGGGTAAAACCTGCCGTTTTCCCCGTGCCGGTCTGGGCGCTGGCCATCAGATCACGGCCTTCCAGCACGGCGGGGATTGCCTGCTGCTGAATAGGGGTAGGTTCACGGTAACCCTGCTCGGCAACGGCGCGCAAGATTTCAGGATCTAAACCAAGGGAATCAAAAGACATAACTACTCCGAACCGCCCTGACCGTTACCGGTGTCGTTTTCAGGACGATACTCGCAAAAGAGATGACAAAAACCACAATGTCATGAAGGGGCGGAGTGTAGCAGTTTTTGTGATGTACCGCATAAATTATCCCGCCAGCCGCGAAAAACAAAATAAACCACCAGACTAGACAAGTGCAGAAATCAGTCATAATCTTAATCAATCGATTGATTAATAATTTAGGCATGCCATGAATACATCCACCATGACAACTAAAGGTGAACAGGCAAAGAACCAGCTGATTGCCGCCGCGCTCGCACAATTTGGTGAGTACGGACTGCATGCCACTACGCGCGATATTGCCGCTCAGGCCGGACAAAACATCGCCGCGATTACCTACTATTTTGGTTCAAAAGAGGATTTATATCTCGCCTGCGCCCAGTGGATCGCGGATTTTATCGGTTCACAGTTTCGCCCTCATGCTGAAGAAGCCGAGCGTCTGTTTACCCAACCCGAGCCGGACCGGGCCGCCATGCGCGAACTGATCCTGCGTGCCTGCAAAAACATGATCATGCTGTTAACCCAGGATGACACGGTTAACCTGAGCAAATTTATTTCGCGCGAACAGCTCTCCCCCACTGCAGCCTATCAGTTGGTGCATGACCAGGTGATCAATCCGCTGCATAGCCACCTGACCCGCTTAATTGCCGCTTATACGGGTCGCGATGCCAATGACACCCAAATGATCCTGCATACCCACGCCATATTGGGTGAAGTGCTGGCCTTCCGTTTGGGTAAAGAAACTATTCTGTTGCGCACGGGTTGGTCACAATTTGATGCGGATAAAACCGCGCTAATTGAACACACGATCACCTGTCACATCGATCTTATTCTGCAAGGTTTAACGCAAAGGAGTCTGGAGTCATGAAAAAACCTGTCGTTCTCGGGCTGGTTATCGCGGCCCTCGTTGCCGTGATTGCTGGTGGAACGTGGTGGTATCAAAGCCAACAAGATAACGGCCTGACCCTGTACGGCAACGTCGATATCCGCAGCGTCAATTTAAGTTTTCGCGTAGGCGGCAGGCTGGCCTCGCTGGCGGTTGACGAAGGTGATGCGATTACTGCCGGTCAGGTACTGGGCGAACTGGACCACGCCCCCTACGAAAACGCGCTGATGCAGGCGAAGGCTAACGTTGCCGCCGCGCAGGCGCAGTACGACCTGATGCTGGCCGGGTATCGTGAAGAAGAAATCGCACAAACCGCGGCGGCCGTGAAGCAGGCCCAGGCAGCGTATGACTACGCGCAGAACTTTTATAATCGCCAGCTCGGATTATGGAAAAGCCGCACTATCTCAGCCAACGATCTGGAAAACGCCCGTTCTTCACGCGACCAGGCGCTGGCAACGCTGAAATCCGCGCAGGATAAACTCAGTCAATACCGCAGCGGTAATCGTCCGCAGGATATCGCCCAGGCGAAAGCGACGCTCGAACAGGCTCAGGCGCAGCTGGCGCAGGCTGAACTCGATTTGCATGACACCACGCTGACCTCCCCGTCTGACGGCACACTACTTACCCGTGCGGTCGAGCCCGGCAGTATGCTGAACGCGGGCGGCACGGTGCTGACGCTGTCGCTTACCCGGCCGGTGTGGGTCCGCGCCTATGTGGACGAACGCAATCTGAGCCAGGCGCAGCCAGGACGTGAAATTCTGCTTTATACCGATGGCCGCCCGGATAAACCGTACCACGGCAAAATCGGCTTTGTGTCGCCAACAGCAGAGTTTACACCGAAAACGGTAGAGACCCCGGACCTGCGTACCGACCTGGTCTACCGCCTGCGTATTGTCGTGACCGATGCCGACGACGCGCTGCGTCAGGGAATGCCGGTGACGGTGAAGTTCGGTGACGAGGCGCGGCATGAATGACGCAGTCATTACCCTCAACGGGCTGGTTAAGCGCTTTGCCGGGATGGAAAAACCGGCGGTCGCCCCGCTCGACTGCACGATTCACGCAGGCTATGTCACCGGTCTGGTAGGTCCCGACGGCGCAGGGAAAACCACGCTGATGCGGATGCTGGCGGGCCTGTTGAAGCCGGATGGCGGCAGCGCGACGGTGATTGGCTTTGACCCCATCATCAACGACAGCGCCCTGCATGCGGTGCTGGGCTATATGCCACAGAAATTCGGCCTGTATGAAGATTTGACCGTCATGGAGAACCTCAATCTCTATGCCGATTTACGCAGCGTTACCGGTGAAGCGCGGGAGAAAACCTTTGCCCGTCTGCTGGAGTTTACCTCGCTGGGGCCGTTTACCGGACGTCTGGCGGGGAAACTCTCCGGCGGCATGAAGCAGAAACTGGGTCTTGCCTGTACGCTGGTCGGCGAACCCAAAGTGCTGCTGCTGGATGAGCCCGGCGTGGGCGTAGACCCAATATCCCGCCGCGAATTGTGGCAAATGGTGCATGAACTGGCCGGGGATGGCATGTTGATCCTCTGGAGCACCTCGTATCTGGACGAGGCCGAGCAGTGCCGCGATGTGCTGCTGATGAACGAAGGTGAATTGCTCTATCAAGGCGATCCGACTCAGCTGACGCAAACCATGGCCGGGCGCAGTTTTTTAATGAGCAGCCCGCAGGAAAATAACCGCAAACTGCTACAACGCGCGCTCAAGTTACCGCAGGTCAGCGACGGCATGATTCAGGGGAAATCCGTGCGCCTGATTCTGAAAAAAGCGGCCACGGCGGACGATATTCGCAAGGCTGACGGCATGCCGGAAATCACCATCACCAGTACAGCCCCGCGCTTTGAAGATGCGTTTATCGATTTACTCGGCGGCGCGGGAACCTCTGAATCGCCGCTGGGCGCTATCCTGCACACCGTAGAAGGTACCGCCGGTGAAACGGTGATTGAAGCCAAAGCGCTGACCAAAAAATTCGGTGATTTTGCCGCCACCGACCATGTGGACTTTGCCGTCCAACGCGGTGAGATTTTTGGCCTGTTAGGCCCCAACGGGGCGGGTAAATCGACCACGTTTAAAATGATGTGCGGCCTGCTGGTTCCCACTTCCGGTAAAGCGCTAGTGCTGGACATGGACCTGAAGGTCAGTTCCGGAAAAGCACGCCAGCATCTGGGTTATATGGCGCAGAAATTCTCCCTGTACGGTAACCTGACGGTGGAGCAGAATCTGCGCTTTTTCTCAGGCGTCTACGGCCTGCGCGGACGCGCACAGAAAGAAAAAATCGATCGTATGAGCGAGGCGTTCGGCCTGAAGACCATCGCCTCTCATGCCACCGACGAACTGCCGCTAGGCTTTAAGCAGCGTCTGGCGCTGGCCTGTTCGCTGATGCATGAACCCGACATCCTGTTCCTCGATGAACCGACCTCCGGGGTTGATCCCCTCACCCGTCGCGAGTTCTGGCTGCATATCAACAGCATGGTAGAAAAAGGTGTGACGGTGATGGTCACTACCCACTTTATGGACGAGGCGGAATATTGCGACCGTATCGGGCTGGTGTACCGCGGTAAGCTAATCGCCAGCGGCACGCCGGACGACCTGAAAGCGCAGGCGGCCGATAACGACACGCCGGACCCGACTATGGAGCAGGCGTTTATCACGCTTATCAATGACTGGGATAAGGAGCACGCACATGAGTAATCACGCGCTTTCATGGCGACGCGTGCGCGCGCTGTGCATTAAAGAAACGCGGCAGATCGTGCGCGATCCCAGTAGCTGGCTGATTGCCGTGGTGATCCCATTACTGTTGCTGTTTATCTTCGGCTACGGGATTAACCTCGATTCCAGCAAGCTGCGGGTGGGGATTTTGCTCGAGCAACAGAGCGAAGAGGCGCTGGATTTTACCCATACCATGACCGGCTCGCCGTATATTGACGCCACCATCAGCGACAACCGCCAGGAGTTAGTTGAGAAAATGCAGGCCGGGCGTATTCGCGGACTGGTGGTGATCCCGGTGGATTTTGCCCAGCAGATGGCGCGGCCAAACGATATTGCGCCCATTCAGGTGATCACCGATGGCAGCGAACCGAACACCGCCAACTTTGTGCAAGGCTATGTGGAAGGCATCTGGCAGATTTGGCAAAAGCAGCGGGCAGAAGACCGCGGCGAATCGTTTGAACCGCTGATCGACGTGCAGACCCGCTACTGGTTCAACCCGGCGGCGATCAGCCAGCATTTTATTATTCCAGGAGCGGTGACCATTATTATGACGGTCATCGGCGCGATCCTGACCTCATTAGTGGTCGCACGTGAATGGGAGCGTGGTACCATGGAAGCGCTGCTGTCGACCGAAGTCACCCGCGTCGAATTGCTGCTGTGTAAACTGATCCCCTATTATTTTCTCGGCATGCTGGCGATGCTGCTGTGTATGCTGGTGTCGGTGTTTATTCTTGGCGTGCCCTATCGCGGTTCTCTGCTGATTCTGTTTTTTATCACCAGCCTGTTTCTGCTCAGTACGCTTGGCATGGGATTACTGATCTCCACCATCACCCGCAACCAGTTTAATGCCGCGCAGGTGGCGCTCAACGCCGCTTTCCTGCCATCTATTATGCTGTCGGGCTTTATCTTTCAGATAGACAGCATGCCCGCCATTATTCGCGCGGTGACGTATATCATTCCCGCACGTTATTTCGTCAGCACCCTGCAAAGCCTGTTTCTGGCGGGAAATATTCCGGTAGTGTTGATCATCAACGTGCTGTTTTTAATCGCTTCGGCGGTGATGTTTATTGGTCTGACGTGGCTTAAAACCAAACGTCGGCTGGATTGAGGGGACGGCCATGTTTCATCGTTTATGGACATTAATTCGCAAAGAGCTGCAGTCGCTGTTACGCGAGCCGCAGACGCGGGCGATCCTGATTTTACCGGTGCTGATTCAGGTGATCCTGTTTCCGTTTGCAGCCACGTTAGAAGTGACCAACGCCACTATCGCCATCTATAACGAAGACAACGGCAAGCATTCAGTGGAATTAACACAGCGCTTTGCCCGCGCCAGCGCCTTTACCCATATCCTGCTGCTGAAAAGCCCGCAGGAGATCCAACCGACCATCGACACGCAAAAAGCCCTGTTGCTGGTGCGCTTCCCGGCCGACTTTTCGCGTAATCTGGATACCTTCCAACAAGCACCTATGCAGCTGATCCTTGACGGGCGCAACTCAAACAGCGCGCAGATCGCAGCGAATTATCTGCAACAGATCGTTAAGGAATACCAGCAGGAGTTGATGGACGGCAAAGCGAAGCCGAACAACAGCGAACTGGTGGTGCGTAACTGGTATAACCCGAATCTGGATTACAAATGGTTCGTCGTTCCGTCGCTGATCGCCATGATCACCACCATCGGTGTGATGATCGTCACCTCGCTGTCGGTAGCCCGCGAACGTGAGCAGGGCACGCTGGATCAGCTGCTGGTCTCTCCGCTCACCACCTGGCAAATTTTCATTGGCAAAGCGGTGCCTGCGCTGATCGTGGCTACCTTTCAGGCCACTATCGTGCTGGCTATTGGCATCTGGGCCTATCACATTCCGTTTGCCGGTTCGCTGGGCTTGTTTTACTTCACGATGGTGATTTACGGGTTGTCGTTGGTGGGCTTTGGTCTGCTGATTTCATCGCTGTGTTCAACCCAGCAGCAGGCGTTTATCGGCGTGTTCGTCTTTATGATGCCGGCAATTTTACTGTCAGGATACGTTTCTCCGGTCGAAAACATGCCGGTCTGGCTGCAGAATCTGACGTGGATAAACCCAATCCGTCACTTTACGGACATCACGAAACAGATTTACCTGAAGGATGCGAGCCTGAAGATTGTCTGGGGAAGTTTGTGGCCACTGTTGGTGATAGCGGCCACGACCGGATCAGCGGCGTATGCGATGTTTAGACGCAAAGTGATGTAGTTTTTTGTCTTTCGCCAGCAGCGAAATCACTGCGGGTCCGGCAAGGATCGCCAGTCCCGCTAACGCCAGTAAGACGTTGTTTTGCAGCACGCGGGACAGCAGCCACAGCACGATCATCGCCGCACCGAAATACCACGTGGTAGTCAGCTCTTCCAGTACGTCGGCGACATCACGCCAGCGCTGTTCATGATGACGCTGCAGCGCCAGCATTAATAAAACCGTGACGCCATAAACGACGCATAATCCCAGGCCGACGCGCACCAGCGTGCCGCTCATCCAGCCCATTACCAGCAATGCCACTACCAGTAAATGCAACACAATCTGCCAGCAACTAAGACCTGTTGCGACACGAACACGTTGTTGCCACCTCATGGCTTTTCTCCTGAAGGATCTTTAACTAATTGTTCAGAGTACCGGACTTTACGGAAAATTCCGTAACACCGCATCCTTTTGTGACGCCGACTACACTATTTAAAGGAAAAATGACGCCGACAGGAGAATCATGAGCGGACAAACAGTTCGATTTTCATTCAATGTGCTCACAATTAATACTCACAAAGGTTTTACCGCCTTTAATAAGCGATTTATTTTGCCTGAGCTACGCGATGCCGTCAGAACGGTCGGTGCGGACATTGTGTGCCTGCAGGAAGTGATGGGTGCGCACGAGGTTCACCCTCTGCACGTGGAGAACTGGCCAGATACCACGCACTATGAATTTCTCGCAGATACCATGTGGAGCGACTTCGCCTACGGACGCAATGCCGTGTATCCGCAGGGGCATCACGGTAACGCGGTGCTGTCGCGCTATCCCATTGAACATTATGAGAATCGTGATGTATCCGTCGGCAGCAGTGAAAAGCGCGGTGTGCTTTACTGCCGCATCGTGCCGCCGATGCTCCCTCACCCCATCCATGTGATGTGTGTACATCTTGGTTTGCGTGAAGCTCACCGCCAGGCGCAGTTGACCATGCTGGCGGATTGGGTCAATGCCCTGCCTGAAACGGAACCCGTGGTGGTAGCCGGGGATTTCAACGACTGGCGGCAAAAGGCCAATCATCCTTTGAAAACACAGGCAGGTCTTGACGAGATTTTTACCCGCGCCCACGGACGCCCGGCGCGTACCTTTCCGGTACGTTTGCCGCTGCTGCGCCTCGACAGGATCTATGTGAAAAATGCCAATGCCAGTATTCCGACGGCGCTGGCACTACGTCACTGGCGACATTTGTCCGACCATGCCCCCCTGAGCGCGGAGATTCATTTATGAAATATGGCTGGCGTGAAGGCAATCAAATTCAGCTGCTGGAAAACGGCGACCAGTACTACCCTGCCGTGTTTAAGGCCATTGAACAGGCGCAGCAAAAAATCATCCTCGAGACTTTTATCTGGTTTGAAGATGCGGTCGGGAAACAATTGCATGCGGCACTGCTCGGTGCGGCACAGCGTGGTGTCAAAGCCGAAGTGCTGCTCGACGGCTACGGGTCACCGGATCTCAGCGAGGAGTTTGTCAGCGAACTCACCACCGCGGGCGTGGTTTTCCGCTATTACGACCCACGCCCGCGGTTGTTCGGCATGCGGACCAACCTTTTTCGCCGCATGCACCGCAAAATTGTGGTGATTGACGACCGTGTCGCTTTCGTCGGCGGGATTAACTATTCCGCCGAGCATATGTCCGATTACGGCCCAGAGGCCAAGCAGGACTACGCCGTGCGTATTGAAGGTCCCATCGTGGCAGACATCCTGACCTTCGTGCTGGAAAACCTGCCGGGGCAAAGCGCCGTGCGCCGCTGGTGGCGACGTCATCATCGGGCAATCGAAAATCGCCAGCCCGGCGAGGCGCAGGCGCTGTTTGTCTGGCGCGATAACGAAGAACATCGTGATGATATTGAACGCCATTATTTGAAAATGCTCACCCAGGCCAAACGCGAAGTGATCATTGCCAACGCCTATTTCTTTCCCGGCTATCGCCTGCTGCATGCGCTGCGCAAAGCGGCGCGACGCGGCGTGCGGGTCAAACTGATAGTGCAGGGTGAGCCGGATATGCCGATTGTGAAAGTCGGCGCTCGCCTGCTGTACAACTATCTGGTGAAAGGCGGCGTCCAGGTGTATGAATACCGTCGCAGACCCCTGCACGGCAAAGTCGCGCTAATGGACGAACACTGGGCGACGGTGGGCTCCAGCAACCTCGACCCGCTCAGCCTGTCGCTGAATCTGGAGGCCAACATCATTATCCATGACCGCGCATTTAACCAGGTCCTGCGGGACAATCTGCATCCCATTATTACCGAGGATTGCCAGCAGGTAGATGAATCGATGCTGCCCAGACGCACCTGGTGGAACCTGACCAAGAGCGTGCTGGCGTTCCACTTTTTACGCCACTTTCCGGCGCTGGTCGGCTGGCTACCGGCGCACACGCCGCACCTTACCGAAGTCGCGCCTCCCGCGCAGCCGACTCTGGAAACGCAGGACCGCATTCAGGCTGAAGATGCAGGAGGGAAACCCTGATGGCGAAAGCATCTCCCCGCTGGCGGTTAGCAAAAAAGATCCTCACCTGGCTGTTTTTTATCGCGGTGATCGTACTGCTGGTGGTGTATGCCAGCAAGGTCAACTGGGAAGAGGTCTGGTCGGTTATCCGGGATTACAACCGCCTCGCCCTGCTCAGCGCCATTGGTCTGGTCATCGTCAGCTATCTGCTGTACGGCTGTTATGACCTGCTCGGACGCTATTATTGCGGACACAAGCTGGCAAAACGTCAGGTGATGCTGGTGTCGTTTATCTGCTACGCCTTCAACCTGACGTTAAGCACCTGGGTGGGCGGCATTGGCATGCGCTATCGACTCTATTCCCGCCTCGGATTACCGGGTAGCACGATCACGCGCATTTTCTCACTCAGCATTACCACCAACTGGCTGGGCTATATTCTGCTCGGCGGGTTTATTTTTACCTTCGGCGTCGTTCAACTGCCCGCACACTGGTATATCGACGAGGCCACACTGCGCATTCTGGGTATCGTACTGCTGCTGATTATTGTCATTTATCTGTGGTGTTGCGCCTTCGCTAAACATCGGCATATCACGATTAAAGGGCAAAAACTGGTGCTGCCATCGTGGAAATTCGCGCTGGCGCAGATGGCCATCTCCGGGGCAAACTGGATGGTGATGGGAGCGATTATCTGGCTGTTATTAGGCCAGGATATCCATTATTTCTTCGTGCTGGGCGTGCTGCTGGTCAGCAGTATCGCCGGGGTTATCGTACATATTCCGGCGGGTATCGGCGTGCTGGAAGCGGTATTCATGGCACTGCTGGCGGGCGAAAATACCTCGCAAGGCACGATCATCGCCGCCCTGCTCGCGTATCGCGTACTGTATTATTTTATCCCGCTGCTGCTGGCGTTGATGTGTTACTTGCTGCTGGAGAGCCGGGCGAAAAAACTGCGGGCAAAAAACGAGAAGGCGATGGCGAAATAACCGTGAAGGTTATTGCCGGATTCGGCGTAACGCCTTATCCGGCCTACTTTCGACGCAACACGGTAGGCCGGATGAGCGCAGCGCCATCCGGCAGCAGAAATTAACGACGATTGCCGAAAATACGCAGCAGCATCAGGAACAGGTTGATAAAGTCCAGATACAGCGTTAACGCCCCAAGGATCGCGTATTTACGCAGGTTGGAACTGTCGCGCAAATCGATTTGCTCGCCGATGTTTTTCAGCTTCTGCGTGTCATAGGCGGTCAGGCCGACAAACACAATCACCCCAATGTAGGTCACCGCCCACATCAGCGCTTCGCTCTTCAGCCAGAAGTTAACCAGCGAGGCCAGCACGATGCCGATCAACGCCATAAACAGCATGTTGCCAAAACCACTGAGATCGCGCTTGGTGGTGTACCCATACAGGCTCATGATACCGAACATCCCGCCAGTGACCACAAACGTGCTGGCGATAGACGAGTAGGTATAGACGATAAAGATGCTCGACAGCGTCAGCCCGGTTAATGCCGAATAGAGCATAAACAGCGTGGTGGCCATACCGGCGCTGAGCCTTTGCACCATGCCGGAAAGGACAAACACCAGCGCCAGTTGGGCGATGATCAGCCCAAAGAAGGTGATTTTGCTGGAAAAGACAAACGTCATCACCGCCGGCGTGTTCGCCGCATACCAGGCAATAAACGCCGTCAGTAACAACCCGCAGGTCATCCAGCCGTAGACTTGCGCCATATAGGTTTGCAGACCGGAACGGGCCTGCACAATAGAATCGGTTCGTGGGAATCGGTCCATGACAATCTCCTGAATTAGTATGTACCTAAACCAATTGTACTCTACCAGCGTTTTGCTGCTTGCTTATCGCTGTCGCGGGCATCAACCCAACGGTCGCCTTCCGGCGTGGCCTCGCGTTTCCAGAATGGCGCGCGGGTCTTAAGATAATCCATAATGAACTGTCCGGCGTCAAAGGCACTGCTGCGATGCGCGCTGGTCACGCCAACGAAGACTATCTCATCTCCCGGCCACAGCTCACCAATACGGTGGATAACCGTCACGCGGCCCAGCGGCCAGCGTTCACGCGCCTCATCGACGATTTCCGCCAGCGCTTTTTCGGTCATGCCCGGGTAATGTTCCAGCGTCAATGCCTGCACGCTGTCTCCGAGATTGTGATTACGCACTTTACCGGTAAACGTGACCACCGCGCCGTCTTCATCGCGCTCTGCCAGCCAGGGATATTCTTCCCCAACGCTAAACGGCGCAGGCCCAACAACAATTCGCGTTTCAGCCATCTCAGCCTCCGGTCACCGGTGGGAAGAAGGCCACTTCATCACCTGCGTTGAGGGGATGGTCGAAGCTCACCAGCGTTTGGTTGACGGCCGCCAGCAGCTTGCCATCTTCTAAAGCCAGCGCCCAACGATCGCTTTGCGCAGCCAGATGCTGGCGCAAGGCTTCCACCGTGGGAAAATCTGCCGCGACCTCTAACGTATCTGCGTTCACCAGTTCTCGCACCTGGGCAAAGAAAAGCACCTTAATCATCTGCATCCACCTTAAAATCACCCGACTTGCCGCCGCTTTTCGCCAGCAGGCGTACCGGACCAATCACCATATCCTTTTGAACCGCTTTGCACATGTCGTAGATGGTCAGCGCCGCCACCGATGCTGCGGTTAACGCTTCCATTTCGACGCCGGTTTTCCCGGTCAGTCGGCACAGCGATTCAATGCGCACACGGTTGTGTTCCGGCTCGGCGCGCAGATTAACTTCAACCTTGCTGAGCATCAGCGGGTGACATAGCGGGATAAGATCCCAGGTACGCTTGGCGGCCTGGATACCGGCAATACGTGCGGTCGCGAAAACATCGCCTTTATGGTGGCTGCCGTCGATAATCATCGCCAGGGTTTCGCTACGCATAGTGACGAAGGCTTCGGCGCGCGCTTCACGTACGGTTTCGGCTTTGGCGGAAACATCCACCATGTGCGCTTCGCCAGCGGCGTTAATATGAGTCAGTTGCGACATACTTATTTCTTCAAATGGGGGTGGAAGTTACACGGACGCGTACGGGCATCGAGCTGCGGCGCAATGATATTTTCCCAGGCAGTGCGACACGCTTTGGTCGACCCCGGCATGGCAAAAATCAGCGTTTTATTGGCTACACCGGCAATCGCGCGTGATTGCAACGTCGCGGTGCCAATCTCTTCAAAGGAGAGCATGCGGAACACTTCGCCAAACCCTTCGACTTCACGGTCGAACAGCGGCAACAGCGCTTCTGGTGCCTGGTCGCCTTCGGTCAAACCGGTACCGCCGGTAATCAGCACCACTTGCACATCGTCACTGGCAATCCAGGCGGAAACCTGGGCGCGGATGGCATAGCGGTTCTCTTTAACAATCGCCTTGTCTACAATCTGATGACCCGCCTCCAGCGCACTGTCGCGCAGATAATGGCCGGAGGTATCGTCCTCTTCGCCACGACGGCTGGAAACAGTAAGAATAGCAATGCGTGTCGGGATAAATTCAGCGCTTACCTGACTCATGAAAAACTCCTTTTAGCGATCAGCCGCCAATGTAAGATAAGTTTTGCGTAATACCGGTATTGTTCTGATGCAGGAAGTGGGTCTGCTTTTTCTCCAGCAACGCGCTTGAGATACGTTCTTCCAGCGCAGACTGCTGAGCGTCATCTTCCAGCAAATCACGCAGGCTGACCCCGCCTTCACCGAATAAGCACAGATGCAGTTTGCCGACAGAAGAGACGCGCAGACGGTTGCAGGTGGCGCAGAAGTCTTTCTCATACGGCATGATCAGACCGATTTCACCCGCATAATCGGGATGACAGAAAACCTGCGCCGGACCGTCGCTGCGCTGGCGTAGCTGATGGATCCAGCCGCGACGCAACAGTTCATCGCGCAGTACCTGGCCGGAGATATGGTGTTTACGGAAGAGAGAACTGCCTTCGCCGGTTTCCATCAGCTCAATAAAGCGTAATTGAATCGGACGTGGCTGGATCCAGGCGAGAAAGGTGTCCAGTTGATGGTGGTTTACATCGCGCATCAGCACGGTGTTCACTTTGACTTTCTCAAAACCGGCATCAAAGGCGGCATCAATGCCCGCCATCACCTGTTGAAATTTATCCTGCCCGGTAATGGCATGAAACTGACGGGCGTCAAGGCTGTCGACGCTGACGTTCAGCGCCGTGAGCCCCGCCTCACGCCAGGTGGCGGCATCCCGTGCCAAACGATAACCGTTGGTGGTCACCGCTATCTGGCGGATGGCGTCATTTTCTCGCACGGCGGCGATGATGTCGGTAAAGTCGCGACGCAATGACGGTTCGCCCCCGGTCAGACGCACTTTTTCCGTTCCCAGATTGGCGAACGCACGCGTGACGCGGCGAATTTCATCAACGGTCAAAAAACCGTTATTGGTGACCCCACCGGGCTTGTAGCCATCCGGCAGGCAGTAGGTGCAACGAAAGTTACACACATCGGTAATCGACAAACGTAAGTAGTAAAACTTACGTGCGAAAGCATCGGTAAGTTGAGAGCCCATGTACACCTTTCCAAATACGGGAGGCGGAGTCATTTCTTCCTGCGCCCTGGTGACAATCTGATGTAAGCCTTGTCACGGCCAAAGCACCGTATCATTTGACCCAGGTGCAGAGGCTAGAGTGTTTATACTCGTCATACGTCGAGTACATGTTGGTTATGCCGATACTAGCGTGTAAATAACAGTTTTGCCATGTACACTTTCGCTATATAATCTTATACATATCGACATGATCGTGCAATTTCGCTACAGAATAAGCAAAAATCACAGTTTTGCATTGATATACATCATCTTGCTATCAGGTGGATGTCGTCAAAAAGGGGTATACCCGTCATACTTCACGTTGCATGTGCGTTGGCTGCGCTCGTTCT
>NZ_SZWV01000068.1:79321-113315 GCF_005280945.1 Citrobacter sp. wls718 | reverse complement strand
CCCAGTCACTTACTTCAGTAAGCTTCTGGGGATTCATTCCCTTGCCGCGTGATTCGCCCTTCGGCCTCACCCCTTCGGGGCCAGCGCAAGCGCTGTTCAAAACGGTTAACCGTTTTGTCCTGCAACTCGAATTATTTAGGGTACAGATCGCCTAAATTTATTTTCACACAACACCACCAGATAATTGCTGAAAACCCGTAATTTACGCTACTGTAACGGCGATCAATTAATATCAGGAATAACTATGCGCACTCGCACGTTGGCGGATCTGGATCGCGTTGTCGCTCTCGGCGGAGGGCATGGATTGGGACGCGTCCTCTCTTCACTTTCTCCTTTAGGTTCACGCCTGACGGGCATTGTCACCACCACCGATAACGGCGGCTCTACCGGTCGAATTCGCCGCTCCGAGGGAGGTATTGCCTGGGGAGATATGCGTAACTGTCTGAACCAGTTAATTACCCAGCCCAGCGTCGCATCCGCGATGTTTGAGTATCGTTTTGGCGGTAATGGCGAACTTTCCGGGCATAACCTCGGAAATCTGATGTTAAAGGCATTAGATCACCTCAGTGTACGGCCTCTGGAAGCGATCAATTTAATTCGCAGCCTGTTGAAAGTTGACGCGCATTTAATTCCGATGTCCGAGCTGCCGGTCGATTTAATGGCTATCGACGATCAGGGACATGAGATTTATGGCGAGGTGAATATCGATCAGCTCACTATCCCGCCTCAGGAACTGATGCTGTCGCCAAAGGTGCCGACCACGCGCGAAGCGGTAGAGGCTATCGCTGAAGCCGATTTGATTCTGATTGGGCCGGGCAGTTTTTACACCAGCTTGATGCCTATCCTGCTGCTCGACGAACTGGCGCAGGCCTTACGTCGCACACCGGCTCCGATGGTATACATCGGCAATCTGGGGCGTGAATTAAGCCTCCCTGCCGCCAGTCTGACGCTTAACGATAAGCTGACTATCATCGAACAATATGTGGGGAAAAAAGTGATTGATGCGGTGGTTGTCGGGCCAAAAGTCGATGCTTCAGCCGTGAGTGACCGCATTGTGATTCAGGACGTGCTGGAAGCCAGCGATATTCCGTATCGCCACGACCGTCAGCTGTTGCACGACGCGCTGGAAAAAGCGGTGCAAGCGTTAGGCTAGGTGGAATTGCCTGATGGCGCTACGCTTATCAGGCCTACCGAAGCGTTCTGTTCCGCCATCCGGCACCAAACACTGACTGATGTGCTGCGCTTATCAGGCCTACCAACGCGCTCTATCCCGTAGGCCGGATAAGGGATTTATCCCGCATCCGGCACCCACTTACGATGCCGCGATAAACAGCTCGCGCAGCTGGTGCAGCTGATCGCGGATTTGAGCAGCTTCTTCAAACTCCAGGTTCTGCGCGTGCTTCATCATCTGCCCTTCCAGTTCATGGATTTTCTGCTGCAGCGCCTTCGGCGTCATATCCAATTCAACCACCTCGGACTTCGCGCCGGAACGCGACTTGCCTCGGCCCTTGGCTTTGGTCTTGGCAATATTTTGCCCCAGCGCCAGAATGTCGACCACCTTCTTGTTCAGCCCCTGCGGCGTAATACCGTGCTCTTCGTTGTACTGATGCTGCTTCTCACGACGCCGTTCGGTTTCGCCGATCGCCTTTGCCATTGAGGCCGTAATTTTATCGCCGTAGAGGATCGCTTTACCGTTGATGTTACGTGCCGCACGCCCGATAGTCTGGATCAGCGATCGCTCAGAACGCAGGAACCCTTCTTTGTCGGCGTCCAGAATCGCCACCAGAGAGACCTCAGGCATGTCCAGACCTTCTCGTAACAGGTTGATACCCACCAGCACGTCAAACTCGCCCAGACGCAGGTCACGAATGATTTCCATACGTTCCACGGTGTCGATGTCCGAGTGCAGATAGCGCACCCGCTCGCCGTGCTCTTCGAGGTATTCCGTGAGGTCTTCCGCCATCCGCTTGGTCAGCGTCGTCACCAGTACACGTTCGTTGATCGCCGCGCGGATACGAATTTCAGACAGCAGGTCATCGACCTGTGTTGCCACCGGGCGCACTTCAATCACTGGATCCAGCAGGCCGGTCGGTCGTACTACCTGATCAACGACGTCATCGCCGGATTTCTCCAGCTCATAGTTGCCCGGCGTGGCGGAAACATAGATGGTTTGCGGGGCCAGCGCCTCAAACTCTTCAAACTTCAACGGGCGGTTATCCAGTGCTGACGGCAGACGAAAACCGTACTCGACCAGCGTCTCTTTTCGCGCCCGGTCGCCGCGATACATACCGCCGATTTGCGGAATAGTCACGTGGGATTCATCGACCACCAGCAGGCCATCGGCTGGCAGATAGTCAAACAGCGTCGGCGGCGGCTCGCCAGGCCCGCGCCCGGAGAGATAGCGGGAATAGTTTTCAATGCCCGAACAGTAGCCCAGCTCGTTCATCATCTCCAGATCGAACTGCGTACGCTGGCTTAAGCGCTGTTCTTCCAGCAACTTGTTGTTCGCCAGCAGGTTTTTACGCCGCTCGGCAAGCTCGACCTTAATGTCTTCCATCGCCTGCACAATGCGTTCGCGTGGCGTAACGTAGTGCGTTTTAGGGTAGACGGTAAAGCGTGGAATGCTGGATTCAACCTGCCCGGTCAGCGGGTCAAACAGCGACAGGCGCTCCACTTCTTCATCAAACAGCTCCACGCGCAGCGCAATGTCGTCAGATTCTGCCGGGAAGATGTCTATCACTTCACCGCGCACACGGAACGTCCCGCGCTGAAATGCCTGATCGTTGCGGGTATATTGCAGCTCCGCCAGCCGCCGCAAAATGGCGCGCTGGTCGATGATCATGCCGACCGTCAGGTGCAGCATCATTTTCAAATACAGGTCCGGGTCGCCCAGACCATAGATCGCGGAAACCGAGGCCACCACAATGACATCCCGACGCTCCAGCAGCGCCTTGGTCGCCGACAGTCGCATTTGCTCGATGTGTTCGTTGACCGACGCATCTTTCTCGATGAATGTATCAGAACTCGGTACGTACGCTTCCGGCTGGTAATAGTCGTAGTAGGAGACAAAATACTCTACCGCGTTATCCGGGAAGAATTCTTTCATCTCGCCATAAAGCTGGGCCGCCAGCGTCTTGTTGGGTGCCAGCACCATGGTTGGCCGCTGGAGGTCCGCAATGACGTTGGCGATGGTGAACGTTTTCCCCGAACCCGTTACGCCCAGCAGCGTCTGATGCGCCAGACCATCCTCCAGCCCTTCTTCCAGGCGACGAATCGCCTCAGGCTGATCGCCAGAGGGTTTAAAAGCGGAATTCAGTTTGAACGGTTTACTCATGAGCAGCTACCTGAAGCAATGGGCGGGCAGGTGTCTAATTTTACTCGCAGCAGTAGATTTTGCCAGTAAAATATACTGGATGAAAAAACAGTAACACACCACAATATTTCTGTTACGCCCCCTTAACCCCCATCACGGCGGGCTAAAATTTCACCGCAGGCAAGATAAAACACCAGCAAAAATGTGTTATCCCCAGACCTATGACTTTTTTAACATTTGTCAAGCCAGGAGATGAAAGTTTTATGGCAACAGATGACACTTCCGCGACAGCCATTGCTTTTATCTAACAATCTGTATTTGAATAACTATTTCCTCAAGCCGTCTTTCGCAGCAATTTAGTCGCAGGCCGCGTCTTCTCTCGCTTACATAGTGTTTTCTAACTCTAATGCACAAGGTTATCCACAGGAATAGTGGATAACTGTCTCCAGCCCGTGCTGACTGCCGCCTGGCAGAAACGTATCGATGTCCTTTTTTGGTCGAATAAAAAAAAATTATCGCTAAATTTTGATATTTATCAGCTAACGAAGCGGGCTGGAGCAGTCGAGATCCTGCTCGCATTTTCATCATTTTTTTGCCTGCCCAGGGCGTTAACACGGGCAGGCCACAGCAGCCTATCCGCACCAGAATGGCGCCTAAGGCAGCGTGCTCAGATCGATATAGCGTCCGGTCTCTGCCCGCTCCGGCGTCGCTGACAGCCACGGGATCTCGCCCAGCAGCGGTGCCGCAAGTGTGCGCCTCAGCGTCGCCATGTATTCAGCGTGACGCTTCCCTGGCGGGGTTACGTCATTGGCAACCCAGCCGACCAGCGTCAGCCCGACCTGGCGTATCGCCTGCGCGGTCAGGAGGGCATGATTGATACAGCCGAGCTTCACGCCCACCACCAGAATCACCGGCAATTGTTCCGTTTGCACCCAGTCGGCAAAGCTCAGCGTCGGCGAAAGCGGGGTCAACCATCCCCCGGCCCCTTCTACCAGCACCCAGTCGGCCTGTTTCTCCAGGGCGCGTAAACCGGCAGACATCACCGGGGCCTGAATCGGTCGCCCTTCATCGGCACTGATAATATGCGGTGACGTGGGTTCGGCGAAGGTATACGGATTGATGGCCGCATAGTCCACTGCCAACGTACTGTTCCGCTGCAACGCCAGGGCATCGCTGTTGCGCAGGCCGTCTGCCGTCATTTCACTGCCTGAGGCGACCGGCTTGTAGCCCACGGTCCGGTAGCCCAACTGTCCTGCCGCCTGTAACAATGCACAGCTGGCGATGGTTTTACCGACCTCGGTGTCCGTCCCGGTGACAAAATACGTTTTAGTCACGTTGAATCACTCCCCAAAAAAGATGGTACGTCAGCGGGTATTTCCCCTGCTGCTGGGGCCAGGCTAACTGTAACTGTTGCAGCTGTGAGCGGGTCATCACGCGCTGTTCGCGACCTTCATGCAAATGCGTCGCGCCAATGCCTTTGAGCGAACGCATGGCGCTCAGCGCATCGTCAAACCACAGCGTGACAACCTGCATCTGATACTCAACCTCCCAGCCGTGCAGCGCGTTTTCCAGCTGTTCGACGGGTAAAAAACGGTTGGCGTGCGCCCGGTTATCCACCGCCTGCCACGCCTGACGCAGTTCCGGCATCGAGCCATGCGCCAGGGTGCTGAAGGCCACCGTCCCGCCGGGGCGCACGACCCGGTAGAGTTCGCCTAATGCGTGGCGTAAATCGCCGCACCATTGCACGGCCAGATTGCTCCAGGCCAGGTCAAACGTCGCGGTATCCTGCGGAATGGCCTCAATATCGGCCAGCAGATAATGGTGCGCCGCATCGTGCCGCTGGGCTTGCGCCAGCATAGGCGCAGACAAATCCAGGGCGCTGACCTCGCTCCCCTGCTCTCGCCAGTAGCGACTCATACGACCTGGCCCGCAGCCGGCATCCAGCACGCGGGCATACTGCCGCCCCGCCAGCCGCGCCAGTAACGCATCGGCGCTTTGACGCTGTAATTCAGCGTGTTGTTCGTAGTGGGAGGCAGCGCGTCCGAACGCGGCGGCAATGGCCTGCTTATCAACCTGCGTCATGCAGCACCTCCAGCAAGCGGTCGATATCCTGAGCTTCATGCTCCTGAGTCAGCGTCAGTCGCAGTCTGGCAGTACCAACCGGCACGGTAGGTGGCCGGATTGCCGTCACCCAGCAACCCCGATCGCGTAACGTCTGCGCCAGCTGCAACGCTTTTTGGTTATCGCCGACGATCAGTGGCTGAATGGCGCTGTCTGACTGTGCCAGCAGCAAATCAGGGTTCGTCATACCGGCACGAAAACGCTGGATAAGCATCGCCAGCTTTTCCCGGCGCTCGTCGCCTTCAGGGCTGCGGATCACCGCCAGCGCGGCGCGCAACGCCTGAGCCTGCGCCGGGGGCATACTGGTGCTGTAAATCAGATGGCGAGCAAACTGCAGCAGATAATCGGCCACGCTGTCAGAGCAGAGAATGGCCGCCCCGCTGACGCCAAAGCCTTTGCCGAAGGTCACCACCAGCAGCTCGGGCTTGACCTGCTGCTGCCAGCACGAGCCGCGTCCTTCCTCACCGGTGACGCCAATACCGTGGGCATCATCCACCAGCAGCCACGCCTCCTGGCGCTGCGCCTCGGCGTGGATTTGCGTCAGCGGCGCGCTGTCGCCGTCCATGCTGAATACACCTTCGGTGACCACCAGCTGTTGCCCCGGACAGGGAGCCGCCAGAAGACGAGCTAAATGCTGAGTGTCGTTATGGGTAAAGCGGCGCAGCATGGCCGGGCTCAGACTGGCGGCCTCCAGCAGCGAAGCGTGGCTGAGTCGGTCTGCAACAATGCGATCCTGTTTACCCATCAGCGCGGCAATCACCGCCTGATTGGCGGCAAACCCGGAGGTAAACAGCAGCGCGCATGAATAGCCCAGCCATTGTGCCAGTTCGTCTTCCAGCGCCTGATGCGCTATGGAATAACCGCTGACATGCCCTGAGCCGCCGCTGCCGACGCCAAATCGGTCGGCCCCTTGCTGCCACGCACAGACGATCTGCGGATGGTGGCTTAGCCCAAGGTAATCGTTACTGGAAAAATTCAGATATTGACGACCATCTGCCTGCAACCAACGCCCGGCGCCCTGCGTCACCGCATGACGACGGCGCAGAGCATCGGCAGAACGACGCGCCGCAAGCGTATCGTCAATTTTTTGCTGCCAGGTCATACAGTTGCCGCGTTGTAGTAATCGTCAGTGTCTGGGGTGCGCAGGGCCTGTTCCAGACGCTGCTGCTGTTCGTTATCGCCCGCCAGCACCGCCGTTTGCTGGGGATTCAGGCCCAGCTTGCGGAACAGCAGCAGGTCTTTATCTTCGTTCGGGTTCGGCGTGGTCAGCAGTTTACAGCCGTAGAAAATCGAGTTAGCCCCGGCCATAAAGCACATGGCCTGGGTCTGTTCGTTCATTTGTTCTCGTCCTGCAGACAGACGGACATACGAGGTCGGCATCATGATGCGCGCCACGGCGATGGTGCGGATAAAATCAAACGCATCCACATCGTCATTATCCGCCAGCGGCGTGCCCTTCACCTTCACCAGCATATTGATGGGGACGCTTTCCGGCGGAGTGGGCAGGTTTGCCAGCTGCAGCAGCAACCCGGCGCGGTCAGTGACCGTTTCGCCTAAGCCGACAATGCCGCCAGAGCAGACTTTAATTCCGGCTTCACGCACTTTATCCAGCGTATCCAGGCGTTCCTGATATGAACGGGTAGTGATGATATTGCCGTAAAACTCCGGCGAGGTGTCGAGGTTGTGGTTGTAGTAGTCGAGACCCGCGCTGGCCAGACGCTGCGCCTGCGTTTCATCCAGCGTACCCAGCGTCATACAGGCTTCCAGCCCCAGTTCTTTCACGCCCTGCACCATTTGTTCCAGGTAAGGCATATCGCGCTCGTGTGGATTCTTCCACGCCGCGCCCATGCAGAAACGCGTTGAACCGGCTTGTTTGGCCTTACGCGCAGAGTCCAGTACCTGCTCAACTTCCATTAAACGCTCGGTTTCCAGACCGGTTTTATAGCGGGAACTTTGTGGGCAATATTTGCAGTCTTCCGGACAAGCGCCGGTTTTTATCGACAACAACGTACTGACCTGTACCTGCTGCGGGTCAAAGTGCTGACGGTGGATCTGTTGCGCTTCAAACAGCAGATCCAGCAGTGGTTTTTCAAATAATTCGGTAACTTGCGACATTGTCCAGCGAGAAGAATGAGCCATATTGGTGTTCGTTTCATTTTGAGTTTCGTGTAGACTCGTAAACCTAAATCTTTTTAATTTGGTTTACAAGTCGATTATGACAACGGACGATCTTGCCTTTGACCAACGCCATATCTGGCACCCTTACACCTCGATGACCTCCCCGCTGCCGGTGTATCCGGTAGCGCGCGCTGAAGGTTGTGAACTGATTTTAGCCAGCGGCGAGAGACTGATTGACGGGATGTCGTCCTGGTGGGCGGCGATCCACGGTTACAATCACCCGCAGCTGAACGCCGCGATGAAAACGCAAATCGACGCCATGTCACACGTGATGTTTGGCGGTATTACCCATGCCCCGGCCATTGCACTGTGCCGCCAGCTGGTTGCCATGACGCCAGAACCACTGGAATGCGTTTTCCTCGCGGACTCAGGCTCCGTTGCCGTGGAAGTAGCGATGAAAATGGCGCTGCAGTACTGGCAGGCAAAAGGCGAATCTCGCCAGCGTTTCCTGACGTTTCGTAACGGGTATCACGGTGACACCTTCGGGGCGATGTCGGTCTGCGATCCTGACAACTCAATGCACAGTCTGTGGAAAGGGTATCTGCCGGAAAACCTGTTCGCCCCAGCCCCGCAAAGCCGGATGGGCGGCGAGTGGGATGAGCTGGATATGGTGCCCTTTGCCCGTCTGATGGCGGCCCATCGCCACGAGATTGCGGCAGTGATCCTGGAGCCTGTCGTTCAGGGTGCTGGCGGCATGCGCATGTACCATCCCGAGTGGTTAAAGCGCATCCGTAAGATGTGCGATCGCGAAGGTATTCTGCTGATTGCCGACGAAATCGCCACCGGCTTTGGCCGCACCGGTAAGCTATTTGCCTGTGAACACGCCGACATTACACCGGATATTTTATGTCTCGGCAAAGCGTTAACCGGCGGGACAATGACCCTTTCTGCCACCCTGACCACTCGCCAGGTGGCGGAAACCATCAGTAACGGCGAAGCGGGCTGCTTTATGCACGGTCCGACGTTTATGGGCAATCCGCTGGCCTGTGCCGTCGCCTCCGCCAGTTTGTCTCTGCTGGAGTCGGGCGAGTGGCGCTCACAGGTGGCTGCAATCGAAGCGCAACTGCGCCGCGAACTGGCACCAGCGGCGGATTCGGCGTATGTCGCCGACGTGCGCGTTCTCGGTGCCATCGGCGTGATAGAAACCACCCACCCGGTGAAAATGGCGGCGTTGCAGAAGTTCTTTGTCGATCAGGGCGTATGGGTCAGACCGTTTGGCAAGCTTATCTACCTGATGCCACCGTATATTATCCAGCCCGAACAACTGCGTCGTCTGACCCAAGCGGTGAACGACGCCGTGCACAATGCAACATTTTTTAGCGATTAATCGGCGGTAAACTGTGCGTTTTCTGGCTACACTTTTTGGCTAACGAGAGGAGTCGGCATGAAACTTATCAGTAACGATCTGCGCGACGGGGACAAACTCCCGCATCGCCACGTTTTAAACGGCATGGGGTATGACGGGGACAATATTTCCCCGCATCTAGCGTGGGACGATGTGCCCGCCGGGACCAAAAGTTTTGTCGTGACCTGTTACGATCCTGATGCACCAACCGGCTCCGGCTGGTGGCACTGGGTGGTGGTTAACCTGCCTGCAGATACCCGGGTTCTGCCACAAGGGTACGGCTCCGGGTTGGTTGCGTTGCCGGAAGGCGTGCTGCAAACGCGCACGGACTTCGGTAAAGCTGGCTACGGCGGCGCGGCACCGCCAAAAGGGGAAACGCATCGCTATATCTTTACGGTTCACGCGCTGGATGTGGAGCGTCTTGATGTCGATGAGGGCGCCAGCGGCGCGATGGTCGGATTTAACGTCCATTTCCATTCGCTCGCCAGCGCGTCAATTACCGCGATGTTCAGTTAAGCGTAGTGCCGGATGTCGGCTTCGCCTCATCCGGCCTACCAGGCAGACCGTAGGCCTGATAAGACGCATCAGCGTCGCCATCAGGCAATTTGCTACAGAAATTCAGGCAACAATTTCAACAGCGTTCCTTGCGCTAACAGCTCGGTCGCACACTCGATATCCGGAGCGAAAAAACGGTCCTGGGTATAATGTGAAACCTGTTCGCGCAAGGCCTGACGCGCCTGTTCCAGCAGCGGGCTTGAGGTCAGTCCTTCACGTAAATCGATCCCCTGACAGGCCGCCAGCCACTCCACGGCTATCACACCGCGCGTATTTGCCGCCATCTCCCACAGTCGGCGACCAGCCGCAGGTGCCATGGAAACATGATCTTCCTGGTTGGCCGACGTGGGCAGGCTGTCTACGCTGTGCGGGTGTGCCAGCGCTTTGTTTTCACTGGCCAGCGCGGCGGCAGTGACCTGCGCAATCATAAAGCCAGAGTTAACCCCACCATTTTTGACCAGGAATGGCGGCAACTGCGACATGTGTTTATCCATCATCAGCGCAATACGCCGCTCTGATAGCGCACCAATTTCCGCGATCGCCAGCGCCAGATTATCCGCCGCCATCGCCACCGGCTCGGCATGGAAGTTACCGCCGGAAATCACATCCCCTTCTTCGGCAAACACCAGCGGGTTGTCCGACACAGCGTTGGCTTCAACTAACAGTACGTCCATCACCTGGCGCATTTGCGTCAGGCACGCGCCCATCACCTGCGGCTGACAGCGCAGGGAATACGGATCCTGCACTTTTTCACAGTTATGATGGGATTGCGACAGCGCACTGGCGTCGGTCAGCACATGACGATACAACATAGCGGCGTCAATCTGCCCGCGCTGTCCGCGCGCGGCATGAATGCGAGGGTCAAACGGACGACGTGAGCCCAGCACCGCTTCGGTCGTCAGCGCGCCGCACACCGTCGCTGAAGCAAACAGCTCCTGGGCTTCAATCAACCCACGCAGAGCAAAGGCGGTGGACGCCTGAGTCCCGTTCAGCAGCGCCAGCCCCTCTTTTGCCTCCAGCGTAATCGGCTCCAGTCCGGCTTTTTTCAGTGCCTGCGTCGCCGGGAGCCATTCCCCCTGCCAGCGTGCTTTCCCCTCACCTAGCAAAGTCAGCGACATGTGCGCCAGCGGGGCCAGATCGCCCGATGCGCCGACAGAACCTTTCGCTGGGATCAGCGGGTAAACTTCGGCGTTCACCAGCGCAATTAACGCTTCAATCACGCTCAGGCGAATACCGGAGAAACCGCGCGCCAGGCTGTTGATTTTCAGCACCATGATCAGACGCACCATGGCATCATCCAGCGCGTTGCCAACGCCAGCAGCATGTGAAAGCACCAGTGAGCGCTGAAGATTTTGCAGATCTTCCGTGGCGATACGGGTCTGGGCCAGCAGGCCAAATCCTGTATTGATGCCGTAGGCCGTTCGCCCTTCGGCAACAATATTATTCACGCAGGCCACGCTGGCGTTGATGGCATCAACCGCGCTGGGGTCCAGACTCAATTGTACCGGCTGCTGCCAGATCTCCCGTAGCTGCGTAAAACTCAGATGACCTGGTGTTAACGTAAGCTTAGTCATTTCAGTCTTTCCCCTGCGTCCCGGCAATCATCGGTAAATTCAATCCTTGTTCAACGGCACATTCCACCGCGATGTCATACCCGGCGTCTGCGTGACGCATGACGCCCGTAGCCGGATCGTTATGCAGAACCCGGGCAATACGCGCGGCGGCTTCATCGGTGCCGTCACACACAATCACCATCCCCGCATGTTGCGAGAAGCCCATGCCGACCCCGCCGCCGTGGTGCAGCGACACCCAGGTTGCCCCGCTGGCGGTATTGAGCAGCGCGTTAAGCAGCGGCCAGTCGGACACGGCGTCAGAACCGTCGCGCATGGCTTCGGTTTCGCGGTTTGGGCTGGCAACGGAGCCAGAGTCCAGATGGTCACGTCCAATGACGATAGGCGCGGAGACTTCACCGCTGCGCACCATTTCGTTAAACGCCAGCCCCAGTTTTTGCCGCCACTCCAGACCCACCCAGCAGATACGGGCTGGCAAGCCCTGGAAGTTAATCCGCTCACGTGCCATATCCAGCCAGTGGTGCAGGTGTTTATCGTCGGCAACAATTTCTTTTACTTTGGCATCGGTCTTATAAATATCCTGCGGATCGCCGGAAAGCGCCACCCAGCGGAAGGGACCAATGCCGCGACAGAACAGTGGACGAATATAGGCGGGTACAAAGCCAGGGAAATCAAAGGCATTTTCCACGCCCATCTCTTTGGCCATCTGGCGAATGTTATTACCGTAATCAAACGTCGGCACACCCATTTTGCTAAAGTCCAGCATTGCCTGTACGTGTGTGGCCATGGAACGTTTCGCCGCCTGCACCGTACCCTGCGGATCGGATACCGCTTTTGCCTGGTACTCTTCCCAGCTCCAGCCGGACGGCAGATAACCGTGTAGCGGGTCATGAGCGCTGGTCTGATCGGTGACCATATCCGGACGCACACCACGCTTCACCAGTTCCGGAACAACGTCGGCCGCGTTCGCGCACAGCGCAATAGAAACGGCTTTACCCTCACGGGTGTATTTGTCGATACGCGCCAGCGCGTCATCCAGCGTTGTGGCCTGCTCATCCACATAGCGGGTACGCAGACGGAAATCGATACGGCTTTGCTGACATTCAATGTTCAGCGAACACGCGCCCGCCAGCGTCGCGGCTAACGGCTGCGCCCCGCCCATTCCGCCAAGACCAGCGGTCAGTACCCAGCGTCCACTCAGGCTACCCTGATAATGTTGACGTCCGGCTTCAACGAAGGTTTCATACGTCCCCTGCACAATGCCCTGACTGCCGATATAAATCCAGCTCCCGGCGGTCATCTGGCCGTACATCGCCAACCCTTTCGCATCCAGTTCGTTGAAGTGTTCCCAGGTCGCCCAGTGCGGGACCAGGTTGGAGTTGGCAATCAGCACGCGTGGCGCATTGTCGTGGGTTTTGAAGACGCCGACTGGTTTACCCGACTGGACCAGCAGCGTTTCATCGGCCTCCAGTTTGGTCAGCGCCTTGACGATGGCGTCATAGCATTCCCAGTCACGCGCGGCGCGACCGATCCCGCCGTACACCACCAGCTCATGGGGATTTTCCGCCACATCAGGATCGAGATTGTTCATTAACATGCGCAGCGGCGCTTCGGTCAGCCAGCTTTTGGCCGTTAAGGTGGTGCCGCGTGGGGCACGAATATCCTGCTGACGATACTTGCTGTGAGACATGACGGAAACTCCTCGCGAACGTTCGGATAGATAAATAATATATACTTGTCTATACAAGTTGCCGCAAGGGTGGTTTTAACAATTAAGATACATTTTTATTATATTGCGTCAGCAATCACGGTTTTCATGTCGGGCTCAGGACATGAAGCGCCCTTGCAGACGATAGCGGGAACCCGGAAAAAGCAAACGAGCATGAGAGACAATGGATGACGCGGACCAGGTCTTGCGACGGATCAGCAGGCAGGGATCGTGTTCTTTAATGTTCAGCAGCGCGCACTCTTCCGCGCTGGCGCGAACCGCTTCGACAATATGCTCGCCTTCGGTCAACGGAGCGATCAGCGACAGATAGGCGTGCGGCGTGGTCTGACTGTAATCCTGTGTCAGGTACTCCGGCACAATCTCCGCATTGACGCAGCGATCTTCAATTTGTACAGGTAGGGAGTTTTCAAAGTGCACCATGATCGAGTGATAAATAAAGGTACCTTCTTTAACGTTCAGCGCCGTGGCCTGCTGCGCGTTCGCGTGTGTGCTTTCCAGCTTCAGCACCTCGCACCGATGCTGATGCTGGCGGGCGATAATTTCATCGGCAATGCTGCGAATTTCAAACAACGCGGACTGACCTTTCGGCTCGGCGACAAACGTACCGACGCCCTGCAAACGCACCAGCAGCCCCTCGTCAGTAAGCTCACGCAGCGCCCGATTAATAGTCATACGGCTAAAACCATACTGCGCGACCAACTCCGCTTCCGACGGGATGCGATCGTGAGGTTGCCAGATACCGCTGGCAATCTTTTCACTGATCTCCTGTTTTACCTTTTCGTAAAAAGGTGCCGGGGCAGAACGGGAGTGGGATGGGAGCATGCGTTAGCCTTCCTTACGCTGAAAAATGAGAGTGGAAAAATGGCGGCGTAACGCTATTCGACACGTCAGTGCCACCAGTGTGCGATTTGCCAGCCAAGACGCGCCGCAACGCGCGCCGCGTTGCCATCATCGTCAAAACGGGGATTAAATTCAACCATGTCTACCGCCTGCAGCTTACCGCAGCGGCACAGGGGCTCAATCAGCCTCAGCAGCGTCGACAACGGCACGCCCAGCGCGGCGGGTGCGGACACAGCGGGCATTTCCCAGACCGGTAGAACGTCGAGGTCGATGGTCAGATAGATGACGTCTACGCTGGAGATAAACTGCGCCATCTGTGCCTGCGCGTTTTGACAGTGCAGATCCTCCACCACTGTAACCCCAAGCCGCTGCGCTTCATCCCACAGCGCCTGGGTGTTAGCCGCCCGGTTAACACCAAAGCAGGCGTAATGAAATTCACGCTGCTGCACGTCGCAAAGCTGCGCCAACTGGCGAAACGGCGTGCCGGAGGTGGCCCGATCGGCATGGCGTAAGTCGAGGTGGGCATCGAGATTGACGATGCCCACGGTTAAGCGTGGGAACGCATCCAGCACACCTGCACCGTGGGCAAAGGCGGTTTCGTGCCCGCCCCCCAGCACGAAAGTGCGCATCTCAGCCTGCTGACAACGCTGTACCGCATGGCGTAACGCCTGCTGCGCCCCTTCGAGATCGGGGGCTTGCGCCACAATGTTGCCCAGATCCACCAGCCGGTCATGGCCTTGGTGGCTGGCTAAATTCGCCAGCGCTTTACGCAGTGCATCAGGTGCGCCAGCCGCCCCCGTGCGTCCCTGATTACGCTTTACGCCTTCATCGCAGGCGAATCCCAGCAGCGCTATCTGTTCACGATAGTTTTCCGGGCTAAACGCTGCACTGAGCGTGATGGTCTGAAACAGCCGCAGCGCGTTGGGTGACTCAGCGCGATCATCGCGACCTTGCCAAAGCGCGGGAGATGCGGGATGCCAGTGACTCATGATGGTTGTCCTCGGAATACGCGTTGATACAGCGGGTTGCGGCCAGGTTCATACAGTATCTCAACCGGAAGGTGGGCGTCCCACACCACAAAGTCCGCCACGAACCCGGCCTTCAATTGCCCATGGGTCGCCTGACGACCAAGGGCTTGCGCCGCATGACGCGTGACGCCCGCCCACGCTTCTTCCGGCGTTAAGCCAAACTGCACGCAGGCCATGTTCATCGCCCAGTGCAAACTGATAAACGGACTGGTACCAGGGTTGAAATCCGTCGCCACCGCCATTGGCACGTTATATTGACGTAGCCACTCCACCGGCGGGCGCTGTTTCTCTTTAAGAAAATAAAAGGCACCGGGTAGCAGGACCCCTACCGTGCCGCTGTGGCTCATCGCCGCCACGCCCGCTTCATCAAGATATTCAATATGATCGGCCGATAATCCGTGATAGCGACTTACCAACTGCGCACCACCGAGCAACGACAGCTGTTCAACGTGGCCCTTAACCGGAATGCCCAACGCCTGAGCGGCCTGAAATACCCGTTCACTTTGCGCCAGGCTAAACCCAACGCTTTCACAAAACAGGTCGACAGTCTCAAACAGTCCCTGTTCCCACAGCTGCGGCAAAATGGTCTCGCACACCAGCGTAATATAGCCGTCAGGATCGTCACGGTATTCCGCCGGTGTCGCGTGCGCGGCCAGCAGCGTGGGGCTGATTTCAAGGGTATTTTCCGCCGCCAGCGCAGAGACCACGCGCAAAATTTTCTCTTCTGTCGCCAAATCCAGACCATAGCCTGATTTCACTTCCAGCAACGTGACGCCTTCTTTTATCAGCCGTTCCATGCGCGCGCGCGCCACGGCAAAGAGCTGATCGTCAGATGCGCGGCGGGTCGCCGACACGGTGGCGTTTATGCCCCCACCCTGGGCGCTGATTTGCTGGTAAGACACACCATTTAGCCGCTGCTCCCACTCGCCTGCACGATTTCCGCCAAAAACCAGATGCGTGTGGCAATCAATCAAACCTGGCGTAACCAGCCGACCCTGCATATCAAAGGTATTGTCATGTGTGCGGTATAACGAGGATTCAGGCACGATGGCGCGAATCTTGCCCTGTCGAATAATCAGCGCGTGACCGTCCACCAGCCCATACGGGGTATTACGTTCAGGATCCATGGTCGCCAGGCGGACATTACGCCAGATGGCATCATCAGGGAAAAATTGCTGCATTCCACTCACCACTTGTCATAGGTTGTATAGACATTTATTGAGATCCTGCGGATGTTGTCAACCTGAAGGGCGATAATTGTTATTTAATTGTGATATCAGGACGTTCTGCATCCGACATTGCTGCTATAAAAAACAACTTTTTACCTTTTCGCCTTTCCGTTTCGCTCAACTTAGTATAAAAAAGCAGGCTTCAATGGATAAATTTCAAAGCCCGGAGCAACCTGTGAACATTTCATCAGTTTCCCGTCTGGCGCTGGTAATGGCTTTTGGCGTGACGCTGACCGCCTGTAGCGCAACCTCGCCCGATCAAATTCCTTCCGACCAGACCGCGCCAGGCACCTCCTCGCGCCCGATTCTGTCGGCAAATGAAGCCAGCAATTTTGTCGCGGCTCATTATTTTTCTGCACTGACGCCAAACACCGCGCCGTGGTCCCCTTCTGCGATTTCTCTGCCCGCACAGCCTGATTTTGTTGTCGGCCCGGCAGGGACTCAGGGCGTCACCCACACCACCATTCAGGCGGCGGTGGATGCAGCAATCATTAAACGCACCAACAAGCGTCAATATATTGCGATCATGCCGGGTGAATATCAGGGCACGGTTTATATCCCGGCAGCAACGGGCAGCCTGACGCTGTACGGCATGGGCGAAAAACCGCTTGATGTGAAAATTGGCCAGGCAATTGACGGAGAGATGAGCACCGCTGACTGGCGTCGTACGGTCAACCCAGGCGGTAAATATATGCCGGGTAAACCTGCGTGGTATATGTTTGATAATTGCCAGAGCAAGCGCGGTACCAACATTGGCGTACTGTGTTCTGCGGTCGTCTGGTCACAAAACAACGGTCTGCAGTTACAGAACCTGACCATCGAAAACAACCTCGGCGACAGCGTGGATGCAGGTAACCATCCGGCCGTTGCTCTGCGTACCGATGGCGATAAAGTACAGATCAACAACGTCAACATTCTGGGTCGTCAGAACACCTTCTTCGTAACCAACAGCGGTGTACAAAACCGTCTGGAAAACGATCGTCAACCGCGTACGCTGGTGACAAACAGCTACATTGAAGGCGATGTGGATATTGTTTCTGGTCGCGGCGCGGTGGTATTCGAAAACACCGATTTCCGCGTCGTCAATTCTCGCACCCAGCAGGAAGCCTACGTGTTCGCACCTGCCACGCTGTCGAACATTTATTACGGTTTCCTTGCCGTCAACAGCCGCTTTACGGCTGCCGGTGATGGCGTGGCGCAGTTAGGCCGCTCACTGGATGTCGATGCTAATACCAACGGTCAGGTGGTGATCCGCGACAGCGTGATCAACGAAGGCTTTAACATGGCGAAGCCATGGGGTGACAGCGTAATCGGTAAGCACCCGTTTACCGGCAACACCGGTGCGGAAGACGACAAAGGTGAAATCCAGCGTAACCTGAACGACACCAACTTTAACCGCATGTGGGAATACAACAACCGCGGTGTGGGTAGCAAAGTGGTTGCCGAGCCGAAGCAGTAAACGTCATTCTCTTATGTAGGCCCGGTGAGCGCATGCGCCACCGGGCAATGTGCCGGATGGCGACGAAAACCGCCATCCGGCCTACAGTAAGCCTTACATCAAACGCGCTTTATTCGCGTTAATTAGACTTCCTGCCTTGATGATTTCACGCTCTTCCGCCGTCAGACTTTCCATATACAGGCTAATTTCACTGACCGACCCATTCTCATACAGTACGTATGCGGTAATCTCGCGACTGCATGCGTCCAGCGCGCGGCGAATACCGGGAATGTAAATATAATCACCCACCTCGAAAGACGGCTTCCCGGTCATTTGCAGCGGCAGCATCCCCCAGTTGATGACGTTGGAACGGTAACGCTTGGTGGCATATTCCTCGGTGATATTCGCCAGCCCACCAATCACGCGCTGGCAGCTTGCCGCCTGCTCACGCGCGGAACCATCTCCCGGTTTGACGGCATAAATCATGCTGCCAATCCCCGTTTCCAGTGGCACAACATCTTCCTGACCGGCAATCTGACGAATACGGTCGAAGATGGGTGACAATGCGCTGTTCACACCACCAGCCCGTCGCTGTTTTTCCAGCTCAGCAGTAGCTTTACTCCTCCCCACGTAACCGGGATCCCGCCGTGAAAGCGTAAATTCCGCCAACCCTAAAGGATTTGAGCGATAGGACGACGTCTCCCCGGATGGGATCAGCTCGTCGGTCGTCGTCACTTCATCAAGAATTTTCGAGGCGACCTTCAACAAAATATTGTCAGTCAGTGCGCCAAGCTCCGGCCAGTCTTTAATGTTGGGACCATAGATTAACGCCTGCTGCGTGGCACCTTTCACAAAGCCCTGATACACGCGACTTTTATAAGGCGCAGGGTCAAATGCATAGGCCGGAATTTCGTCCCAACAGTCCAGGTCGGTTGCCGGGGTCAGGAATCCGCCGTTTACCGCTGTTGCGGCTATGGAACGCGCGTCCATCAGCGCCACGGCTGACATTTGCCCGTTGCCCGGCTTCGAGCCTTCGCGGTTAGGGAAATTACGTGTGGTATGGCGAATGCTCAGCCCGTTATTGACTGGTGTGTCACCCGCGCCGAAGCAAGGGCCACAGAACGCAGTTCGGATAATGGCACCCGCGCCCATCAAATCCGCCACCACGCCTTTCTTCGCTAAGTCCATAAACACCGGCTGTGATGAGGGGTAGACCGCCAGCGAGAAGGTGTCGCTACCGCAGGATTGACCGCGTAGCGCACTGGCGGCGGCAATCACGTTTTCGTAGTTGCCGCCCGAGCACCCGGCAATGATCCCCTGCTGTACTTTTAAACGCCCATTCTCAACTTTGTCGAGCAGTGAGAGGCTGGCTTTCCCTTGCACGATACGCGCAGATTCAATTTCGATCCCGCGAAGAATATCGGTGAGATTCTCATTGAGGGTGTCAATTTCATAGACGTTGCTGGGGTGGAAAGGCAGCGCGATCATTGGCTTGATGGCGCTCAGATCAACATAAATACAGCCATCGTAATACGCCATCGGCTGCGGGTTCAGCGGGCGATAGTCTTGCTCACGGCCATGTAGCGCCAGCCAACTGCGGGTTTCGTCATCCGTTTGCCAGACGGAGCTCAGACAGGTGGTTTCTGTCGTCATCACATCAACGCTGTTGCGAAAATCTGTGGAGAGAGACTTAATACCCGGACCGACAAACTCCATCACTTTATTTTTGACGTAGCCGTTTTTAAACACCGCGCCGATAATAGCTAGCGCGACATCCTGCGGCCCCACGCCAGGTGCCGGTTTTCCGGTCAGATAGACCGCAACAACGTCAGGATAATCAACATCCCAGGTATCGTTTAACAGCTGCTTGACCAGTTCGCCGCCGCCTTCACCGACTGCCATTGTGCCCAGTGCACCATAGCGCGTATGGCTGTCTGAGCCGAGGATCATTTTTCCGCCGCCGGCCATCATCTCACGCATATATTGATGGATCACCGCAATATGTGGAGGCACAAAAATGCCCCCATAGCGTTGCGCCGCGGACAGCCCGAACAGATGATCGTCACCGTTAATGGTCCCGCCTACCGCACATAATGCGTTATGGCAGTTGGTCAACACGTAAGGCAACGGGAAACGCTCCATGCCTGAAGCTTTCGCTGTCTGAATAATGCCGACAAAGGTAATATCGTGTGACGCTAATGAGTCAAACTTAATTTTAAGCTTGTTCATATCTCCCGACGTATTGTGTGCCGACAGAATCGACCAGGCGATAGTCCCTTTTTTCGCGTGATCTTTTTCGATATGCCCGGAACAATGTTCCTCGGTTAACAGTTCATTGTTTTCGGAGAGAAAGACGCCTTTCTCATATAATTTAATCATCACATACTCCATGGTACAACGCCCGCACAAATACCGTGCACAAAGGCATTGTTAATCAATAAATTTAATAGGCTGAAGATTGACGTGTTATTTACAACATATTCCAGTCAATCAACATGCTCCACCACCATACGCCCAGGGTGATATGCACAATAAAAGTTAAGAATGTCAGCATGCCGCCAACCAGCCACCACGATTTAATGTCGTTATAGCCCACACCGAAAATAACCGGACCCGCCGCGCCGCCATAATGGGTTACCATTCCGCCATATGAGTTAGAGAACAGTAATGCCAGAGCCGTTAACATCAGTGGTGCACCAGAGACATTCGCTAACATGGCAAAGACGGGCATCATCGCCACAATATAAGCGCTACCGGAAGCGAAGAAATAGCGGACAATAATACTCAGGAACAAAATAACGAAGAAGGCTACATTGCTATGATTGTCAAAAGAGAGGTTATTTTTGAACAGTTCAGCTAACCAGTCAAAAAACTTCACTTTCGATAATAAAGAACTCAGGCCAATAATTCCGCCGTACCAAATTAAGGTATTCCAGCCCCCTTTATTTTTTACCACATCATCCCAGGTCACTACGCCCAAGAGGAGCATCGCGCCCATCACTACAATGGCCACCGTTGATTCATCAACGCCGAGGCTTTTACTGAAGATCCACCCTAATAGTGCAAGAACAAAAATGCCCAACAGCATTTTTTCTCGCCCTTTCATCGGCCCCAGTTCCTGGAGCCCGGCTTTGGCGATGGTTTTGTTATCCACTTTGGTAATTTCAGGCGGATACATAAAGTAGATAACTAATGGAGTCAGGAGCAACATCACAATACTAGGTAAACTCGCCGCCAGCGCCCATCCGCCCCAACTTAACTGCAGGTGACAGATATCGTTAATCATTTTCAATGCCAGGATGTTGCCTGCCATGGCGGTAAAAAACATATAGCTGGTGGTTTTGGTGACCATATAGACCGTCATCATCAGGTAATGGCCAACACGGCGTGGGCTTCTGTCTGGTTCAGACCCCAATGCCACCGCCACGCTATTGATGATTGGCAGCACAATCCCTCCCGCTCGCGCGGTGTTAGATGGTGTTGCTGGCGCCAAAACCAGGTCCAGAAAAACAGTGACGTAGCCTAGCCCCAGTGTGGTATTCCCGATTTTGCCGATCAAAATATAGGCAATGCGCTTGCCCAGACCGGTAGTCACAAACGCGGCACTTAGCGTAAATGCAGAGAAAACCAGCCACGTGGTGCCTGACGCATAACCGCTGAGAACGCTGCTGGTTTTTAGTACGCCGTGACCTAAATTACCGACCACGACCATTGATGCCGCGACGGCAATCAACAACACTACCGGCTCAGGAAAAGGTTTGATCACCAACCCGACAATAGCGGCAAGATAAATACCGAAAAGAACCCAGGCCAGTTCCGTTAATCCTGCTGGCGCAGGAATAATGCCAATAATACAGGGGATCGCCAATATAACGATTAGCTTCCATAATGATTTCACATTCATGTGGTATTCCTGATTTATACGTACAGGCAATCTCGCGAAATAAATCCAGTATCCGTGATGCATAACCGTTTTAATTAACGTTATGCGGGAAGGTAAACCTCACCAGAAAATATTTTCCGGGCGGTGCGAATCACCGAGGCGCGAATAGCCGTAGCATCATCACTTTCATTACTCAAATAAATATCCAGTGAGCCACCGGGGTGTTCAATGCTGATATTTCCATACCCTACCCCCGGTGCTACCTGCTGAGTTACCGTCCCAGCAATCACGCAACTGCTGGCAATGGCAATAGCGCCAGTGATCGCCAGCGCTTTATGGCAAGCGTGAGGCATAAAATAGCGCACAGTAATTGCACCACTCTGCTGCGGCGCTGAAATAAGGATAGGTTTAGGAATGACCATATTGGAAACATCCCCTAACCCCATAGCCAGCCCTGCCTGACAGCGAATAGATTCCATGCGTGCTAATAATTCTGAGTCAGCATCCAGTTCTTCCGGTGATTCATAACCGGTTTTGCCCAGATATTCAGCGGGAATAATCACCACCGGTGTCGCCATATCTATACAGGTCACCGGAACGGTATCAAAATAATCACGATGGTTCCCCGTTGGGAAAATACGTCCTGTTTTGGATCCCGCAGCATTCAGGAACGTGAGTGCCACAGGCGCTGACGTACCCGGTACGCCGTCTATTTTTACCGGGCCTTCATATTCAACAACACCTTGCGGCGTCTGCACATCGGCTTCAATAAATGTATTGGTGTTTATATTGCGAATCCGTACGCGCGTCGTCGGCGCTGTGGCGGCAATCAGCCCATTTTCGATGGCGAATCCCCCGACGGCGGAAAGCATATTGCCGCAGTTTGGCGTGGTATCGACACGTTGTTCATGCACCAAAACCTGAGCAAATAAATAATCAATATCTGCCTGTGGGTCGGTTGAACGGCTGATAATCGCCACTTTACTGGTTAGCGGATTACCCCCACCAATACCGTCGATTTCCAGCGCATTCCCGGAACCCATAATTTTAATCAATACATCATCACGCTGCGTTTTCTCTTGTGGTAGATGTTCTGCTAATAAAAATGCGCCTCTGGAGGTTCCTCCACGCATCATAACGCAAGGTATTTTTTTCACGCCAATGTCCTCAACTATATTATTCATATTAAAGACAGGATTACATGCGTGAAATACGCTGGCTAATGACTTTGTTGTCGTGATTAGTGACTTTTTTTTATTAATTCAAGATTAACATTGGCAGGTAAACTGGTCGCTCTATCAGGACAGAACGTCCCTTAACCTTGTCTGGAGTCGGAATGAAACATGAATTATCGAGCATGAAAGCATTTGTCACGCTGGCAGAGTCCAATTCCTTTAACAATGCGGCTAAGTTACTTAATATTACGCAACCTGCATTAACACGTAGAATAAAGAAAATGGAAGAGTATTTACACACTCAACTATTTGAGAGAACAACCCGCAAAGTCACATTAACAAAAGCAGGCCAGTTGTTATTACCAGAGGCCCGTGAATTAATTAGAACCCTAGATGAAACAATCTTTAATATCAGCAAAATGAATACACACTATCACGGGATGGTGACGTTATCCTGTATCCCTACCGCCGTTTTCTATTTTTTACCGTTGGCGATCGGCAAATTTAATGAGCTATATCCCAATATTAAGGTGCGAATTATTGAACAAGGTACGAATAATTGTATGGAATCCGTACTTTGCAACGAGGCTGATTTTGGCATAAACATGAACAACATCACAAATTCTTCCATTGAATTCACCCCGCTGGTTAACGAACCCTTTGTTCTGGCATGTCGGCGCGATCATCCGCTCGCCCATAAACAGCTGGTCGAATGGCAAGAACTGGTGAATTGCAAATTAATAGGCGTGCGTTCGTCGAGCGGTAACCGATTGCTGATTGAGCAACACCTGGCAGATAAACCGTGGAAGCTGGATTGGTTTTACGAGGTTCGCCATTTATCCACCTCGCTTGGCCTGGTGGAGGCTGGGCTGGGGGTTTCCGCGTTGCCAGGGTTGGCCATGCCGCACACGTCGCATCCAACGCTGATCGGCATCCCGCTGGTTGAGCCCGTGATTAGGCGCACGTTAGGCGTTATTCGGCGTAAAGATGCGGTGCTCTCTCCTCCCGCTGAACGCTTTTTTTCTCTGCTGTTAAATCTGTGGGCCGAAGAGAAGGACAACTTGTGGCGACCGATTTCCGATCTCCAGGGGAAACAGAGTGCCTGATGGCGGCTAATGCCTTATCAGGCCTACGAAGCGTGTGCTTATCGTAGGCCATTTGGCATAAAGTCTTAGTATGCGTTGATCACGACCCACATCGGGCCTTGTCCAACCGCATAGCGACCTTTCTCGGTCAGCAGTCCCTGCTCACCCGCAATGTCATACACCGCAATGTGGTGCGATTTCTGCCCGGCGGCAATCAGGTATTTTCCGCGGCTGTCGATATTAAAACCACGCGGCTGGGTTTCGGTAGGCTGGAAGCCCTCTTTGGTCAGCACACTGCCATCTTCTGACACGCTAAACACCGTAATCAGGCTGGCGGTACGGTCACAGGCATACAGATGACGACCATCAGGCGTGATATGAATATCTGCCGCCCAGCGGGTGTCGGAGAAATCAGCTGGCATCATATCCAGCGTTTGTACGCACTCAATTTTGCCGTGCGGATCGTTCAGTTCCCAGACATCAACCGAACTGTTCAGCTCATTGACGCAATAGGCGTACTGATGATTCGGATGGAACGCCATATGACGCGGTCCCGCGCCCTCTACGGTCGTCACCTCCGCCGGATCCTGTGCGATCAGCTTGCCATCATCACTGAGGCCAAATAGACAGATACGATCCTGCTTCAGTGCGGGAACCCACAGCGTGCGGTTATCCGGAGAGATATTGGCCGAGTGGCACCCGTCCATACCTTCTACTACGTCCACCAGCTCAACCGGTAGGCCATCCTCCAGACGCGTCACGCTCACGCTGCCTGCGTTGTACGATCCGACAAACACAAAACGACCTTGATGATCGGTCGAAATATGCGTCGGGCTGCCCGGCAGCGCAGATTCTGCGGCAAAGGTCAGCGCACCGTCATCCGGCGCAATACGGTAGGCCAGCACGCGAAACTCAGGACGCACGCCAACATACAGATAGCGCTTATCCGGGCTGACGACCATCGGCTGCACCTGACCCGGTACATCAACCACCTGCGTCAGCGTCAGTGAACCGTCGTGGTTCAGGCTCCAGACGTGGATCTGCTGACTTTCAGGGCTGGCGGTATAAACGGTTTGCTTCATGAATGCTCCTTTTACTTTTTGGCAAGTGGCTGCAATTGCCTGACACACGCCTAAGGTAGACGCTTTTAACGGTGAATGCTTAATTAAGACTCAGAATTTTGTCCGGTTGCCGACTCGGTGTACCATGCCCAAAAGACACAATTCTCAACCTTAATCTGGAATAACTGATGACCACTCGCGTGATTGCCCTGGATTTAGACGGTACGTTGCTGACCCCGAAAAAAACCTTACTGCCCTCTTCTCTCGAAGCGCTCTCGCGCGCCAGAGAAGCCGGCTACCAACTTATCATTGTCACAGGTCGCCATCACGTTGCTATTCATCCTTTTTATCAGGCACTGGCGCTGGATACACCTGCAATTTGCTGTAATGGCACTTACTTGTATGATTATCAGGCAAAAAAGGTTCTGCAATCCGATCCCCTTCCCGTTGATCAGGCACTGCAACTGATCGATCTGCTGGAGGCACATCAGATCCACGGTCTGATGTATGTAGACGATGCCATGCTGTATGAGCGCCCGACCGGGCATGTGGTACGTACCGCAAACTGGGCGCAAACCCTGCCGCCGGAGCAGCGTCCCACCTTTACCCAGGTCCCCTCACTGGCGCAGGCCGCACAGGACGTTAACGCCGTCTGGAAATTTGCCCTTACCGACGAAGATATTCCTAAGCTGCAGCAGTTTGGCAAGCACGTTGAGCAACAGCTGGGGCTGGAGTGCGAATGGTCATGGCACGATCAGGTCGACGTGGCCCGCAAAGGCAACAGCAAAGGAAAACGCCTGACCCAGTGGATTGAAGCACAGGGGGGGTCAATGGAGAATGTCATCGCCTTTGGCGACAACTTTAACGATATCAGTATGCTGGAAGCCGCAGGCACCGGCGTGGCGATGGGTAATGCAGATGACGCGGTCAAGGCCCGCGCCAATATCGTGATTGGTGACAACACCACCGACAGCATCGCCAAATTTATTTATTCTCACCTGCTGTAATCAGGCGGTTATCGACACGCTCTTAATTTGCGCGTACAGCCACAGGCCAGGTTTGATGCCCAGTTCATCCCTGGCCCACGGGCTGATCCTCGCCCACAGCGTTTTACCGCCGACCTCAAGCTGCACTTCCACCTGCCCGTTGTCGTCATAGCACTGCGCGACCTTGGCGCGCAACACGTTGCGAATACTGGTCTGCTGCGGCGGTTGTAATACCAGTGATACATCCGAGGCCTGAATACGAATACGCAGCGCGGTTTGCAGCGGCTGCTCCAGTTTATTAACCCACAGATGCTGATCGCCCAGCGCCAGCGCGGTCATTGAATAATGCGGATGATGTTCCAGCACGCTGACTTTGAGGATGCTGCTTTGCTGTTCTTTCGGTAGCCAGGGGTGCATCACGCTGCTGCCCCAGACATCCTCCAGCGAGCCAAACGCTTTTACTTGGCCGTTCTCCAGCACCATCACTTTATCGGCCAGATGTAAAATCTCATCCAGCGAATGGCTGACATACAGCATCGGGATGTTGATTTCGCGCGCCAGGCGTTGCAGGTAGGGTAGCAGTTCACGCTTACGCGGAATATCCAGTGACGCCAGCGGCTCGTCAAGCAGCAGCAACTCAGGCGCGGTCAGCAGCGCCCGACCAATGGCCACGCGCTGTTTTTCACCGCCGGAAAGGCTACCAGGCAGGCGCTCGAGTAGCGGTTCAATCCCTAACAACGTCACCAGCTTATCAAACTGCCCGGCCATGCTTTTCGCCATGCCGTAGCGCAGGTTACCGCGCACTTTATAATGCGGGAACAGGCGCGCATCCTGAAAAACGTAGCCGACCCGGCGTTTTTCAGGGGTTAAGCAGATGCCATTTTCTACATCGTTCAACACCCGACCGTTGAGCACAATGCGCCCGGACTGCGGCTTCGTCAGTCCGCTAATGGCGTTAATCAGCGAGGTTTTGCCCGCCCCGGACACGCCAAAAATCGCGGTAATGCCAGTGGCGGGTAACGTTTCGTTGAGCGTCAGACAGTGCGAGCCTAACGTCTGGGTGAAATTCAGTTCCAGCATGATTATCGCCCCGTCCGTTCGCGGCTGATGCGCGCCAGCCACTCAGAAATCAGTAGCGAAATTAACGCCAGCACAATAGAAATCAGGCAAAGTCTCGCCGCCGCGCTTTCACCGCCAGGAGTCTGGATCAGGGTGTACATCGCCGAAGGGATAGTGCGGGTTTCGCCAGGAATATTGGAAACGAAGGTGATCGTCGCGCCGAACTCGCCGAGCGAGCGGGCAAATGCCAGCACCGTGCCGACAATAATGCCCGGTAGCATCAGCGGCAAGGTGATGGTCAGGAATACGCGCCAGCGACCGGCCCCCAGCGTACGGGCGGCCTGTTCCAGCTTGACGTCCACGCCTTCAAGCGCCAGACGGATGGCCCTCACCATCAGCGGGAAAGACATCACCGCCGCCGCCAGCACCGCGCCGCGCCAGCTGAAGGCAAACGTAATACCAAACCAGTCGTACAGCCGCTCGCCGATAAATCCGCGTCGCCCCATGGCCACTAACAGCAGATAACCGACCACCACCGGTGGCAGTACCAGTGGCAAGTGCAGCACGCTGTCGAGCAGAGCTTTACCTGGAAACGTGCAGCGCACCAGCAGCCAGGCAAAGAAGATCCCAAACGGCAGGCTGAACAGCACGGCCAGGGAAGAAACTTTCAGGCTCAGTATAACGGCCTGCCATTCAGGATCGCTGAGTATCATTACTTGGTCGTAAATCCATAACGTTTAAAGATTTCAGCAGCCTGCGGTCCTTTCAGGTAATCATAGAACGCGCTGACCGTGGCGTTAGAATGCCCATCAACAATCGCGATAGGGTATTCGACTTTTTTGTGTGAATCTTCCGGGAACGTGGCGACCACTTTGACGCCTTTGCTGGCGACGGCATCGGAACCGTAAACAATCCCCAGCGGCGCTTCGTTACGTTCGACCAGCGCCAGTGCGCCGCGTACGTCTTCAGCTGGGGCCAGTTTCGGCGCCAGAGTATCCCATGCGCCCAGTTTTTGCAGCGCTTCTTTGGCATAAATGCCCGCCGGAACATGTTCCGGGTCACCGACCGCCAGACGCCCGCCGTTCAACAGGTTGGTCCAGTTGGTTTTTCTGTCGATGGCAAACGCTTTCTGCTCGCTCACTTTTGGCGCCACGACCACCAGGCTGTTACCAAGCAGCGTTTTACGCGATGCGGTGTCGATAGACTTTTTGTCTACCGCATAATCCATCCATTTCTGGTCGGCAGAAATAAACAGATCGGCGGGCGCACCGGCTTCAATCTGGCGCGCCAGCGTAGAAGACGAGGCAAAAGAGGAGACGACGTCCACGTTCTTCTCTTTTTTATACTGGGCTGCAATGTCCTGTATCGCATTCGTCAGCGACGCCGCGGCGAACACCGTAATTTTGCCTTCATCCGCCAATGCATGCCCGGCAACAGAAAGAGAGAGTGTTGCCCCTGCAAACAAGCGTAACCATGTACGTGCCATCTGTAACTCCTTTGAGCTTCGTTATGTACGCAGCAATATAACGATTAATTCAGGATTTTCCCAGTGGTTATTCGTACCCATCAAAGGTTATATAAAGAAATTATCGGCAGGAAAAGCAGGATCTTGAGAAACTATAGGTACAGAAAGCGAGCTGGGAGGCGAGAAATATAAACGCCCGACTGAGCGGGCGTTTGGGGAATCAATGGTTCTGTTTGGACTGATCTTTCTGACCGATACCGGAGAAAATGTTGAACACTTCACCCAGTCCGTAAATCAGCCCCAGAATGATGGCCATCACCACAGGAACCATGATTACGGCGAATACCAGACTTTTCAATAACTCTAACATGATCAACTCCAGATATAGTCCTTAGCTGTATTTTAACCCCATAACGCAGAATTGCACTCCCCTTTTGTGCGGTCGACTTTGCGCGCGCCCGGTTTTCCGTCACAATATCCCTTTTGCCAGGAGCTTGATATGCAGGCCGAAATCCTTCTTACCCTGAAACTTCAGCAAAAGCTGTTTGCCGATCCCCGCCGCATTTCGCTGCTTAAGCACATTGCGCTTTCCGGCTCTATTAGTCAGGGCGCGAAGGATGCGGGCATCAGTTATAAAAGCGCCTGGGATGCCATCAATGAGATGAACCAGCTCAGTGAGCAAACGCTGGTAGAGCGCGCCACCGGCGGCAAAGGCGGCGGCGGCGCGGTATTAACCCGCTATGGCCAGCGCCTAATCCAACTTTACGATTTGCTGGCACAAATTCAGCAGAAAGCGTTTGATGTCCTGAGCGACGACGACGCCCTGCCGCTGAACAGTTTGCTGGCAGCCATCTCCCGTTTTTCACTGCAAACCAGCGCCCGTAACCAGTGGTTTGGCACCATTACCGCACGCGACCACTCTCAGGTTCAGCAGCATGTTGATGTCCTGCTGGCCGATGGCGAAACGCGGCTGAAAGTCGCGTTGACGGCGCAAAGTGGCGAACGTTTAGGGCTGGATGAGGGTAAAGAAGTGCTGGTCCTGCTGAAGGCGCCATGGGTGGGGATCACCCAGGACGACGCTATCGCCCAGGCGGCTGATAACCAACTACAGGGGACCATCAGCCATATTGAGCGCGGCGCCGAACAGTGCGAAGTGTTAATGGCGCTGCCCGATGGCCAGACGCTGTGCGCCACGGTTCCGTCGGAAGACGCCGCGACGCTGCAAGAAGGCGCTAACGTCACCGCGTATTTCAACGCCGACAGAGTGATTATTGCCACGTTGTGTTGAGTCGATTGACATCGGCTCGCAGAACACGTATCCCTGTTGTTCATTGCTGCAAAACATGGGATATAAAATGTCATCGTTGCAAATTTCGCAAGGCACGTTTCGTCTGAGCGACACAAAAACGCTCCAGTTGAATACGTTGACGTTGAACGCGGGGGATAGCTGGGCGTTTGTCGGTTCTAACGGCAGTGGGAAATCCGCGTTAGCGCGTGCGCTGGCGGGGGAATTGCCGCCGTTAAAAGGCGAGCGCCGCTGTCAGTTCACGCGTATCACCCGACTCTCCTTTGAGCAGTTGCAACAACTGGTCAGCGACGAATGGCTGCGTAATAACACCGATCTCCTCAGCCCCGGCGAAGACGACACCGGACGCACGACGGCAGAAATCATTCTCGATGAAATCAAAAATCCAGCGCGATGCAAAGCGCTGGCGCAGCAGTTTGGCATTACGCATCTGCTCGACAGGCGTTTCAAATACCTCTCTACCGGCGAAACACGTAAAACCCTGCTTTGTCAGGCGCTGATGTCGGAACCGGAATTGCTGATCCTGGATGAACCGTTTGACGGACTGGACGTTGCGTCACGTCATCAGTTAGCGGATTTGCTCGCCACGTTGCATCAGGCAGGTATTACGCTGGTGCTGGTCCTCAACCGCTTTGATGAGATTCCAGAATTCGTGCAGTTTGCTGGCGTCCTCGCGGATTGCACCCTGACTGAAACCGGCGAGAAAGCCGGTTTACTGCAACAGGCATTGATAGCCCAGCTTGCGCATAGCGAACAACTGGCCGGGATTACATTACCCGAACCCGATGAACCCTCTGTTCGCCGTACGTTGGCCGATCACGAGCCGCGTATTGTGCTCAACGATGGCGTGGTCTCGTATAACGATCGCCCTATTCTGCATCACTTGAGCTGGCAGGTGAATCCAGGCGAACACTGGCAAATTGTCGGCCCAAATGGCGCGGGGAAATCCACCCTGCTCAGCTTAATCACCGGCGATCACCCACAGGGTTACAGCAACGCGCTGACGCTGTTTGGTCGTCGTCGCGGCAGCGGTGAAACCATCTGGGATATTAAAAAACACATTGGCTATGTCAGCAGCAGCCTGCACTTCGAGTACCGCGTCAGTACCACGGTACGCAACGTGATCCTCTCCGGCTATTTTGATTCGATCGGTATCTACCAGGCGGTTTCTGACCGGCAGCGTAAGCTGGTACAGCAGTGGTTAGACATTCTGGGCATCGATAAGCGTACTGCCGACGCGCCGTTTCACAGCCTTTCCTGGGGTCAGCAGCGACTGGCGCTGATTGTTCGCGCGCTGGTTAAGCACCCTACTCTGTTAATCCTCGATGAACCCTTGCAGGGGCTGGATCCGCTGAATCGCCAGTTGATCCGCCGTTTTGTTGATGTGCTGATCGGCGAAGGTGATACCCAGTTGCTGTTCGTTTCTCACCACGCCGAGGATGCGCCAGCCTGTATTACGCATCGACTGGAGTTTGTGCCTGACGGCGAGATCTATGGCTATCGACAAACGTCCCTGGAATAATAAACATGTTATTTCAGGCAAGCTGTTCCGTTCACCTCATGTATATAGCTTCTCCGATGCCACACTACCCGTGAACGGGTAAAGGGCGTTCTCCGCCACGCCCTTTACAATCCCGGCTCCCGGCAGGAAAATTGTTGCTTCGCAATCCCCTCCGCTTATTCCTCCAGGCTACCGGGCCGGGCGCGAGGTAGCATCCATGCAAAACGCGCCCTGAACCCACATCCCTGCGGGTTCTCCCGGCCTTACGGAAACACGTCGGCAATTTTCAGCCGGACCAGCCCACACCTAACCACCGGTGTTGTTATTTGAACTTACCTGAACAGAGAAATTAATTTGACTGAAAGTCAGAGCGCTGAAGCGACATCCTGCTCCGGGCTAATACATTTTCCATACATGTCTAACTGACGTGCTGTACGCATTGGACGCCCATTTTTTTACCTGCTTTTTCGGATAAATGGCGCAGTCGTGAACAAACCCTATGATTTACAATTAAAAAAAAGACGCTAAACGGTGAAAACACTGAAATGTAAACGATTCCACTAATTTATTCCATGTCACACTTTTCGCATCTTTGTTATGCTAGGATCATTCCATACCATAGGCTTAACGGAGCGAATTATGAGAGTATTGGTTACAGGTGGTAGCGGTTACATCGGAAGCCACACGTGCGTGCAGTTACTGAAAAACGGTCACGACGTAGTGATCCTTGATAACCTCTGCAACAGTAAGCGCAGCGTACTGCCCGTTATCGAGCGTTTAGGCACGAAGCATCCGACCTTCATTGAAGGGGATATCCGCAACGAAGCGCTGATCACCGAAATTCTCCACGATCACGCCATTGATACGGTCATTCACTTTGCCGGTCTGAAGGCCGTGGGTGAGTCTGTTGCCAAACCGCTGGAATACTACGACAACAACGTCAACGGTACCCTGCGTCTGGTAAACGCGATGCGCGCCGCCAACGTCAAGAACTTCATCTTCAGCTCCTCAGCCACAGTCTATGGCGATCAGCCGCAAATTCCTTACGTTGAAAGCTTCCCAACCGGAACCCCGCAAAGCCCGTACGGCAAAAGTAAATTGATGGTCGAGCAGATCCTGACCGATCTGCAAAAAGCCCAGCCAGAGTGGAGCATCGCGCTGCTGCGCTACTTCAACCCGGTTGGCGCACATCCGTCAGGCGACATGGGCGAAGATCCGCAGGGCATTCCCAACAACCTGATGCCTTACATTGCTCAAGTTGCCGTTGGCCGCCGCGAGTCGCTTGCGGTATTTGGCAACGACTACCCTACCGAAGATGGTACCGGCGTTCGCGATTACATCCACGTGATGGATCTCGCCGACGGGCACGTTGTCGCTATGGAAAAACTGGCGGGTAAACAAGGTGTGCATATTTATAACCTCGGCGCGGGCGTCGGCAGCAGCGTACTGGACGTGGTCAACGCCTTCAGCAAAGCCTGTGGTAAACCGATTAACTACCATTTTGCACCGCGTCGTGACGGCGATCTTCCCGCCTACTGGGCAGATGCCAGCAAAGCCGATCGCGAATTAAACTGGCGCGTAACCCGCACGCTGGACGAAATGGCACAAGACACCTGGCACTGGCAGTCACGCCATCCGCAAGGATATTCGGATTAAGGACACGTCATGACGCAATTCAATCCTGTCGATCATCCACACCGCCGCTTTAACCCGCTTACCGGGCAGTGGATCCTCGTCTCACCACATCGCGCCAAACGCCCCTGGCAAGGGGCGCAGGAGACACCGTCTAAGCAGGTTCTCCCTGCACATGACCCGGACTGCTTCCTGTGTGCAGGTAACACGCGCGTAACCGGTGATAAAAACCCGGATTACACCGGCACCTACGTCTTTACTAATGATTTTGCCGCGCTGATGTCCGACACCCCGGACGCACCGGACAGTCACGATCCGTTGATGCGCTGTCAGAGCGCACGTGGAACCAGCCGTGTCATTTGCTTCTCACCCGATCACAGCAAAACGCTGCCGGAACTCAGCGTGCCTGCGCTGACGGAGATTGTGAAAACGTGGCAGATGCAAACGGCCGATCTGGGGAAAACCTATCCCTGGGTACAAGTGTTTGAAAATAAAGGCGCAGCGATGGGGTGCTCGAATCCACATCCGCACGGTCAGATTTGGGCCAACAGCTTCCTGCCCAATGAAGCAGAGCGTGAAGACCGCCTGCAAAAAGACTATTTCTCTGAGCAAGGCAAACCGATGCTGGTCGATTACGTCCAGCGTGAACAGGCAGACGGCAGCCGCACGGTGGTGGAAACCGAGCACTGGCTGGCGGTCGTGCCTTACTGGGCGGCATGGCCGTTTGAAACGCTGCTACTGCCTAAAGCACATGTGCTGCGTATTACTGATTTAACCGACGCGCAGCGTGCCGACCTGGCGCTGGCGCTGAAGAAACTGACCAGCCGTTACGACAATCTGTTCCAGTGTTCTTTCCCTTATTCCATGGGCTGGCACGGCGCACCGTTTAATGGCGAAGAGAATCAACACTGGCAGCTGCACGCGCATTTTTATCCGCCCCTGCTGCGTTCCGCGACCGTGCGTAAATTTATGGTCGGTTATGAAATGCTGGCGGAAACCCAGCGCGACCTGACGGCAGAACAAGCCGCCGAGCGTTTGCGTGCGGTCAGTGACATCCATTTTCGCGAATCCGGAGTTTAAAAAATGAGTCTGAAAGAAAAAACACAATCTCTGTTTGCTGAAACATTTGGCTACCCTGCCACCCATACGATTCAGGCGCCCGGTCGCGTCAACCTGATTGGCGAACATACCGACTATAACGACGGCTTCGTTCTGCCTTGCGCCATCGACTACCAAACAGTGATCAGCTGTGCGACGCGTGACGATCGCATCGTGCGCGTGATTGCCGCTGACTACGAGAATCAGGTTGATGAGTTTTCTCTCGACGCGCCGATTATCGCCCATGACAGCCAGCAGTGGTCGAACTATGTCCGCGGCGTGGTAAAACACCTGCAAAAGCGTAATAGCGCCTTTGGCGGTGCCGATCTGGTGATCAGCGGCAATGTACCGCAGGGCGCTGGCTTAAGCTCCTCAGCGTCGCTGGAAGTGGCGGTC
>NZ_SZWV01000068.1:67534-79270 GCF_005280945.1 Citrobacter sp. wls718 | reverse complement strand
CCGCTCGACGGCGCGCAGATTGCCCTGAACGGTCAGGAAGCCGAAAACCAGTTCGTCGGTTGCAACTGCGGCATCATGGATCAGCTGATTTCCGCGCTGGGCAAGAAAGATCATGCGCTACTGATCGACTGCCGTACGCTGGGTACCAAAGCGGTCTCCATGCCTGAAGGCGTCGCCGTGGTGATCATTAACAGTAACTTTAAGCGTACGCTGGTCGGCAGTGAGTACAACACCCGTCGCGAGCAGTGCGAAACCGGCGCGCGCTTCTTCCAGCAGCCCGCGCTGCGTGATGTCAGCCTTGAGGCATTCAACGCCGTCGCCCATGAGTTGGACCCGATCGTCGCCAAACGCGTCCGCCACGTGATCACCGAAAATGCCCGTACCGTGGAAGCCGCTGATGCCCTGGCAAAAGGTGACCTGCTGCGCATGGGCCAGTTGATGGCGGAATCTCACGCCTCCATGCGCGATGACTTTGAAATTACCGTGCCGCAAATTGATACCCTGGTGGAGATCGTCAAAGCGACCATCGGCTCCCAGGGCGGCGTGCGCATGACCGGCGGCGGCTTCGGCGGCTGCATTGTGGCGCTGATCCCTGAAGCGTTGGTTCCTGCGGTACAGCAGGCTGTCGCTGCGCAGTACGAAGCGAAAACAGGTATCAAAGAAACCTTCTATGTGTGTAAACCTTCACAAGGAGCCGGACAGTGCTAAACGAAATTCCCGTCATGGCCCCCGATGGCCAGCCGTTTCGTCTGCTGACCCTGCGTAATGACGCAGGGATGGTGGTCAACCTGATGGACTGGGGCGCAACGCTGTTGTCGGCCCGCATTCCTCTGAGCGATGGTAGCGTGCGTGAAGCATTGCTCGGCTGCGCCAGCCCGGAGCAATATCCTGATCAAGCTGCGTTTCTGGGGGCATCGATTGGCCGCTACGCGAACCGTATCGCCAACAGCCGTTACACCTTCACTGGTGAAACCATTGAATTACTGCCAAGCCAGGGTGAAAACCAGCTGCACGGCGGGCCGGACGGTTTCGATAAACGTCGCTGGCAGATAGTGAATCAGAATGATCGTCAGGTGCTGTTCGCACTGACCTCTGACGATGGCGACCAGGGTTTCCCTGGCCACCTTTGCGCGACAGCGCAGTATCGCCTGACCGACGACAATCGCATTTCAATCACCTATCGCGCGACGGTCGATAAGCCCTGCCCGGTGAATCTGACCAACCACGTTTATTTCAACCTCGACGGTGATAAAACCGATGTCCGTCAGCATAAGCTGCAGATCCTCGCCGACACGTATCTGCCGGTTGATGCGATGGGTATCCCACACGAGGGCCTAAAGCCGGTGGCGGGCACTTCTTTTGACTTCCGTACGCCAAAAGTTATCGCCAGCGAATTTCTGGCCGATGACGATCAGCGCCACGTAAAAGGTTACGATCACGCCTTCCTGCTACAGGCACAAGGTGATGCCCGTAAGCCGGTCGCGCTACTGTGGTCGCAGGATGAAAAATTGCAGATGGAGGTCTACACCTCGGCCCCGGCTTTGCAGTTCTACTCCGGGAATTTCCTCGGCGGCACGCCGTCCCGTGGCCCAGAGGCGTACGCCGACTGGCAAGGTCTGGCGCTGGAAAGCGAGTTTCTGCCGGACAGCCCGAACCATCCGGAATGGCCGCAACCGGACTGCTTCCTGCGCCCGGGCGAAGAGTACGCCAGCGTGACGGAATACCGGTTTATTCCGGCCTGACGACTAACCATGACGAGTCCAGTATCGGGCTCGTCGTTTATTGCCCTCCCCCAACCTGCTCAAAGCCTCACCACCAAAAGCCAAAATCGCAACCTTGAGTTCACAAGAACCTTACACTGTGCAGCTATTTTCGCTATGGTTATGCGTAAGCATTGCCGCTGACGCATTACGGCAATATAATGAGAACTATTATCATTCAATGTGGTTTATAGGAGTGAGTGTATGGCTGTAACTAAGCTGGTTCTGGTACGTCACGGTGAAAGTCAGTGGAACAACGAAAACCGCTTTACCGGTTGGTACGATGTTGATCTGTCCGAGAAAGGCGTAGGCGAAGCAAAAGCGGCGGGCAAACTGCTGCGAGAGGAAGGCTACAGCTTCGATTTTGCTTACACTTCTGTGCTAAAACGTGCCATCCACACCCTGTGGAACGTACTGGATGAACTGGATCAAGCGTGGCTTCCGGTTGAAAAATCCTGGAAGCTGAACGAACGTCATTACGGCGCTCTGCAGGGTCTGAACAAAGCCGAAACCGCTGAAAAATACGGTGACGAGCAGGTTAAACAATGGCGTCGTGGCTTCGCGGTAACACCGCCGGAACTGACCAAAGATGACGAACGCTATCCGGGGCACGATCCGCGTTATGCTCAACTCACTGACAAAGAGCTGCCGGTTACCGAAAGCCTGGCGCTGACCATCGAGCGTGTTATCCCTTACTGGAACGAAACCATTCTGCCGCGCATGAAAAGCGGTGAGCGCGTGATTATCGCCGCTCACGGTAACTCCCTGCGTGCGCTGGTGAAATACCTGGATAACATGGGAGAAGATGAAATTCTGGAACTGAACATTCCGACCGGCGTACCGCTGGTGTATGAGTTCGACGAAAACTTCAAGCCAATCAAACGTTACTATCTGGGTAATGCTGACGAGATCGCGGCAAAAGCGGCCGCCGTTGCCAACCAGGGTAAAGCAAAGTAATTTCTTCGCTGAATATAAAAAAGCGCGGATTATCCGCGCTTTTTTTATTTCGCCGCTACCAGGCAGTCTGCGCAGAAAAGCCTGATGGCGCTACGCTTATCAGGCCTACGAGACTCGGTTAGCCGCGACGCGTTTTGACCGCGTTTGCCAACTGGCGTAACACCGCATCAGTATCTTCCCAGCCAATGCAGGCATCAGTAATGCTCTTACCGTAGGTCAGCGGCTCGCCGCTATCCGGATTCTGATTACCTTCCACCAGATGACTTTCAATCATCACGCCAATAATCGCTTTCTCACCGCCAGCAACCTGTCCGCAAACGTCTTTCGCGACATCCATCTGCTTTTTAAACTGCTTGCTGGAGTTTGCATGGCTAAAGTCAATCATCACCTGCGGGGACAGACCTGCTTTAACCAGCCCTTCCTTCACGTCTGCAACGTGCTGAGCACTGTAGTTCGGCTCTTTACCACCGCGCAGAATGATATGGCAGTCACCATTACCACTGGTATTCACAATGGCTGAATGACCCCATTTGGTCACCGACAGGAAACAGTGCGGCGCGCCAGCGGCGTTGATGGCATCAATGGCCACTTTGATCGTACCGTCGGTCCCGTTTTTAAAGCCAACCGGGCAGGAAAGACCGGACGCCAGCTCACGGTGAACCTGGGACTCCGTCGTGCGTGCGCCAATAGCCCCCCAGCTCATCAGATCGGCCAGGTACTGTGGGGTGATCATATCAAGGAATTCACCCGCTGCTGGCAATCCGCTGTCGTTAATATCCAGCAGCAACTTACGCGCAATGCGCAGGCCATCGTTGATCTGGAAGCTGTTATCCATATGCGGATCGTTGATCAGCCCCTTCCAGCCTACGGTGGTACGCGGCTTTTCAAAATAGACGCGCATGACGATTTCAAGCTCGTCTTTAAGCTCATCACGCAGCGCCAGCAGGCGAGCGGCATAGTCTTTGGCGGCCGCCGGATCATGAATCGAGCACGGCCCGATCACAACCAGTAAGCGATCGTCGCTGCCTTTCAGAATTTTATGAATCGCTTTGCGGGCGTGAGCAACCGTATTTGCGGCATTTTCAGTAGCAGGGAATTTTTCCAGCAGTGCGACCGGGGGGAGTAACTCGTTGATCTCTTTAATGCGTAAATCGTCGTTCTGATAATTCATGATTATTCCAGCGTTGCCATACTTATATAAATGAATGCAATCCCTCCAATCTATATCTTCAGTTCTAAAGTGTAAACGGGGTTTTACACTTTGGACGGATTAATCCTGGAATAAGCCAAAAAAACGCAATAAAGTAGCGATAAACGAGATCCAAACTACAATTTATAACTGCAACAGCTTATTTTTTTATTAATTTCAATATTCTATGCTGGTTTTAATTTTCATACTGAAATAGTTAACTACCTTCTGAGGATTTAACTGGCACATGCACTGTTGGAAGAGGTTATCCGACATATCGACCATAACAGGAGCATATTATGCAAATGACAAAGCTGGCCTCACTCTTTCTTACTGCCACTCTTAGCCTCGCCAGCGGCGCGGCGTTGGCTGCAGACGCAAACACGCAGTCAAATAACGGTCAGGCGAATTCTTCGGCGGATGCCGGGCAAACCGCACCGGACGCACGCGAGAACGTGGCACCGAATAATGTCGACAACAACAACGTTAATTCGGGCGGCACCATGCTGCATCCGAACGGTTCATCAATGAATCATGAAGGGATGACCAAAGACGAGATGCACAAAAACTCAATGTGCAAAGACGGTCGTTGTCCGGATATCAACAAGAAGGTAGAGACCGGAAACGGTATCAACAATGACGTAGACAACAAAACCGACGGCACCACCCAGTAAAGCTAAAAATATGGCTAATAACGGGAGAGCAAAAGCTCTCCTTTTTAATTTTGTCAGCCCAAACCCGGTATGATGTCATACAGTAATGATGAGAATAACAAAGGGATGACATTATGGCGCACTCACATACCCCCACTTCCCCTGACCTGCCCAAAGATAATAACGCCCGTCGACTGCTGTTCGCCTTCTGCATTACGGCGGGATTTATGTTCGTGGAGGTGGTCGGCGGGATCCTGTCAGGCTCGCTGGCGCTGCTGGCGGACGCCGGCCATATGCTGACAGATGCAGCCGCTCTGCTTTTTGCACTGCTGGCTGTCAGGTTTGCTCGCCGACCGCCGACCATCCGACACACGTTCGGCTGGCTGAGGCTCACGACGCTGGCCGCGTTTGTGAACGCTATCGCGCTAGTGGTGATCACCATTTTAATCGTCTGGGAGGCGATAGAGCGCTTCTATACCCCACGACCGGTAGCTGGCGGCATGATGATGGTGATTGCCGTGGCAGGTTTACTGGCTAACGTTCTTGCCTTTTGGGTGCTGCATCGCGGGAGCGAGGAGAAGAACCTCAATGTTCGCGCCGCGGCCTTGCACGTAATGGGCGATTTACTGGGGTCGGTTGGCGCGATCATCGCGGCGTTGATCATCATCTGGACCGGCTGGACGCCAGCGGATCCGATCCTGTCGATTCTGGTTTCCGTGCTGGTACTGCGTAGCGCCTGGCGGTTATTGAAAGATAGCGTGAACGAATTACTCGAAGGCGCACCGCTGTCACTGGATATTCCCGCGCTACAGCGCCACCTCAGCCGGGATATTCCTGAAGTTCGCAACGTGCACCATGTGCACGTCTGGATGGTGGGTGAGAAACCGGTGATGACGCTACATGTGCAGGTGGTTCCCCCGCACGATCACGACGCATTGCTGGAACGCATTCAACATTTCCTGACGCATCATTATCAGATTGAACACGCAACGATCCAGATGGAATATCAGCCATGCAACGGACCGGACTGCCACCTGTATCAGGGACTGTCCGGCCATTCACATCACCATCACTAATGGGAGAGCGCGCGTGAGCCACGTTCGCGCGCGCTGTTCATCCACATCCTGCTGCCGTTAAGCGCAATAACGGTGAGGATCATGTATTCCAGCGACATCGCATACACGCCTTGCAGGGCGAAGATCACCACGCTGATGACGTTAATGATCACCCACAGTAGCCAGTTTTCGACGTATTTCCGCGTCATCAGGATCATCGCCGCAATCGACAGCACCATCATGCAGGAATCCCAGAACGGGAATGCATCGGGTTGCAACTCAGGTGCGGCAACCTGTAATCCCAGCCCTTGCATAATGTTCACGGCCATACGGGTCAGAAACGCGAAGACCGGATCGATAAATACCGTCATCAGACCAATCGCCACCACGCAAGCCGCCAGCCAACTTAGCGCTTTCGGCAGCGGCAGCCAGCGAATTTTCAGCTCAGCCTCATGTTGGCTGGTTTGTCGGGACCAGGCATACCAGCCGTAGATATTGGCGGCAAAAAAGAACACCTGTAATAACAGGCTGGCGTAGAGTTGGATCTGAAAGAAGATGATCGCAAACAGTGTGACGTTTATCAGACCAAAGACGTAGTTGCTGATTTTCTCAAGGCTTGCCAAACCAATGCACAGTAAGCCGGCAACGGTCCCCACTGCTTCAATCCATGACAGGTCGTATCCCCCCGCGCCAATCGGGATATGAACCAAAATATTCTGCGTGCTAAAAAAATCCATCTTTTCCCCCAGAGCAATAATTTATTTAAGCTCGTAGTGTAGCCGCAAATTCCAGCATGCGGTTTAACGGCAATAGTGCCCCTTCTCGCAGCGCGTCATCAACCTGTATCTCATGGGCTGCCCCACCTTGCTCAAGGCCCTCTGCAATCGCTTTGAGGCCGTTCATCGCCATCCACGGGCAATGCGCACAGCTGCGACAGGTTGCCCCTTCGCCGGCAGTCGGGGCTTCAAGCAACTCTTTGTCCGGCACAGCCTGCTGCATTTTGTAAAAAATACCCCGGTCAGTCGCCACGATAAGCTGCTTATGCGGTAACGTTTTTGCCGCGTTGATGAGCTGACTCGTCGACCCCACGGCATCGGCCATATCGACTATTGATTGAGGCGATTCAGGGTGTACCAGCACGGCTGCGTCGGGATATAACCCTTTCATGCGCGTTAATGCCTGTGTTTTGAATTCGTCATGGACGATACAGGCCCCTTGCCAACAAAGAACATCGGCCCCGGTCTGTTTTTGCACGTAGTTGCCCAGATGCTTGTCCGGAGCCCAGATGATTTTTTCACCTAAACTATCCAGGTGCTCAATAAGTTCAACCGCAATGCTGGATGTCACCACCCAGTCCGCACGCGCTTTCACTGCCGCCGACGTGTTGGCATACACCACGACGGTGCGGTCCGGATGCGCATCGCAAAATGCACTGAATGCGTCGATTGGACAGCCCAGGTCTAAGGAACATTCCGCCTGCAGCGTTGGCATCAAAATGGTCTTTTCCGGGCTGAGGATTTTAGCCGTTTCGCCCATAAATCGGACCCCAGCCACCAGCAGCGTAGAGGCCGAATGCTTTGAGCCAAACCGCGCCATCTCCAGCGAGTCAGAAATGCATCCACCGGTTTCCTCAGCCAGCTGTTGGATCTCTGGGTCGGTATAATAGTGCGCCACCATCACAGCATCGCGCTCTTTTAGCAGGCGTTTGATTTTCTCGCGATAAAATTGTTTTTCATCTTCGCTCAGCGGCAGCGGCTTAGGCGGAAACGGATAAATTGCGGCTTCAGGGTCAAACATCACGCTCATCATGCTTTCTCGTTTTACTGGCTTAACGAAATAACCGAGTAAAAGCGTGACGTACGCCATAATCGGTTAGATTTGTTTTATATGCTAAACAAGATAGCGGATTGGCGTAAAAAAGTCACAATAATTGCGTTGGACAATGCCGGATGGCGACTGGCGACCCGAACCTGCTGCAGGTTCGAATCTTTGAATTCCGTACATAGCAAAAAGGCGCCTTTAGGGCGCCTTTTTACATTGGTGGGGCGTGCAGGATTCGAACCTGCGACCAATTGATTAAAAGTCAACTGCTCTACCAACTGAGCTAACGCCCCCATATGGGGTTTACTGCTTTACTCTTTTCAGGAACCCACCGCGATATTGGTGGGGCGTGCAGGATTCGAACCTGCGACCAATTGATTAAAAGTCAACTGCTCTACCAACTGAGCTAACGCCCCATACGGGTGTTGCCTGAAATATTTTTTACTCGGAACCACCAAAAATAATTGGTGGGGCGTGCAGGATTCGAACCTGCGACCAATTGATTAAAAGTCAACTGCTCTACCAACTGAGCTAACGCCCCGAGTGGTGGGTGATGACGGGATCGAACCGCCGACCCCCTCCTTGTAAGGGAGGTGCTCTCCCAGCTGAGCTAATCACCCGATACTACGCTGGATACTGCTTACTGCTAAGTTAGTGGTGGGGCGTGCAGGATTCGAACCTGCGACCAATTGATTAAAAGTCAACTGCTCTACCAACTGAGCTAACGCCCCACTTTTTTTGCCGCTTTCGGGCTGTTTGATATCCCTTGGCAACGGCGGCATATATTACTGATTTCAGATTTTAGCGCAACAAAAATTTCGATGTAAATAACTCAACTGCTTAGGAATCACACGACGCGACCAGAAATAACACGACTTCTGGTCGCATGGTGCGCATTACATCGCGCCGAGGCGTTTTTGCGCTTGTTTCGCGCCATCAGTACCAGGGTATTTAGTGATAACCTGTTGATAAACCGCTTTGGCTTTTTCTTTATCACCTTTGTCCTGCATGATGACGCCAACTTTGTACATCGCGTCTGCAGCCTTCGGTGATTTCGGGAAGTTTTTAACTACCGATGCAAAATAGAACGCCGCATCATCTTTTTTACCCTTGTTGTAATTCAACTGTCCCAGCCAGTAATTCGCATTCGGCAGGTAGGTAGAATCAGGGTAATTTTTGATGAAGTTCTGAAATGCTTCAATCGCGTCATCCTGGCGGGATTTATCCTGCACCAGCGCAATTGCCGCATTGTAATCGGTATTCGCATCGCCAGAGCTTGCTGGAACGCCTGACGTCGCTGCTGCGCCTGCACCCGACGCAGGGGCCGCAGCCCCGCTCTGGTCGCCCGCTGCTGGCTGCGCCGCTGGCGTACCACCGCTGCTAAGACTGTCCATCTGCGTCAAAATCTGCTTCTGGCGCTCAACAACCTGATTCAGTTGATACTGACTTTCCTGAATTTGACCACGCAGGGAATCAATATCGGACTGGTTATCGGAGAGTTGTTGCTGGAGTTGGGTTAAAAGCTGACTGTGAGCGTTAGAAATACGCTCGAGTTGAGTGACACGGTCTTCGACCGAGCCTGAGCCGACACTACTGATTGGCGCCTGTGCAAAAGCGGCCCAAGGGGCCGCTATGCCAACCAGTAACGACAGACTCAACAGGTGATGTCTGAAGTTACTGCTCATGCAATTCTCTTAGTAAACCAGTACGGCACGACGGTTTTTGGAGTAAGCCGCTTCGTCATGACCCAGTACTGCAGGTTTTTCTTTACCGTAAGAAACGATGGAGATCTGGTCAGCAGAAACGCCTTTACCCTGCAGGTACATCTTAACGGCGTTCGCACGACGCTCACCCAGGGAAATGTTGTACTCAGGAGTACCACGTTCGTCCGCATGACCTTCTACGGTGACTTTGTAAGACGGGTTGCTACGCAGGAAGTTAGCGTGCGCATCCAGCATTGCAGCGAAGTCAGAACGGATATCGTACTTGTCCAGATCAAAGTAAACGATGTTGTTCTGCTGCAGCTGTTGCATCTGCAGACGCGCTTGCTCTTCGGAGGACATGTTGCCGCTGCCGTTTGCATCCATACCAGTGCCGGCACCCAGCATGCCTTCGCTGCCGTCATTGCTGGCGTTCTTGTTAGAAGAACATGCCGCAATAGCCATAACAGGCAGAGCAATCATCAGCCCTTTCAGCACTTTGTTCAGTTGCATTTCAATGATTCCTTTATTAATCAATTATTTATTATCACAGATACGGCGACCAGGCAGGGAATTTAACCTGACCATCGGTTGCCGGAAGACGCGCCTTGAAACGCCCATCTGTAGAAACCAAATTCAGCACGGATCCCATCCCCTGAGAAGAGCTGTAGATTACCATAGTGCCGTTAGGTGCCAGACTTGGCGTTTCATCCAGGAACGTTGACGACAGAACTTGTACGCCACCCGCTACCAGATCTTGTTTGGCAATGTGTTGCTGCCCACTGTTTGAGCTTACCATTACCATAAATTTACCGTCGCTGCTGACATCCGCATCCTGGTTTTGCGAACCTTCCCAGGTTATGCGCTGCGGAGCACCGCCGTTGACATTAACTTTGTATACCTGCGGACGTCCGGCCTGGTCAGACGTGAAGGCCAGGTTTTGGCTGTCCGGGAACCAGGTTGGTTCCGTGTTGTTGCTGCGACCATCAGTGACCTGACGGATTTGGCCAGAGCCAATGTCCATCACATACAGATTCAGACTACCGGTTTTAGACAGGGCAAATGCCAGTTTGCTGCCATCCGGAGAGAATGCTGGCGCACCGTTGTGACGCGGGAACGACGCAACCTGACGCACTGCGCCGTTAGACAGCGTCTGGATAACCAGTGCAGAACGACCGCTTTCAAAGGTTACGTAGGCCAGTTTAGACCCGTCCGGAGACCATGCCGGAGACATCAACGGCTGCGGAGAGCGGTGAACCACAAACTGGTTGTAGCCATCGTAGTCAGACACGCGTAATTCATACGGGAACTGGCCACCGTTAGTCTGAACAACGTACGCGATACGGGTACGGAATGCGCCCTTAATACCGGTCAGTTTTTCAAACACTTCGTCACTGGCAGTATGGCCCGCGTAACGCAGCCACTGCTTGTTCACTTTGTAGGTGTTCTGTGCCAGTACGGTACCCGGTGCACCACCGGTATCCACCAGCTGATAAGCCACGCTGTAGGAACCGTCCGGATTCGGCGTAACCTTACCGACTACTACGGCATCAATACCCAGCGCAGACCATGCCGCAGGCTGAACTTCTGCCGCAGTGCCCGGCTGCTGAGGCAGACGAGACCGGTCTAATGGGTTGAATTTACCGCTGTTACGCAGGTCAGCGCCCACGATACCACCGATATCTTCAGGTGCAGCACCCGGCCCTGCCCACTGGAACGGGACAACACCAATCGGGCGCGCCGAGTCCACCCCTTGGGTGATCTCGATACGTACTTCTGCATGCAGCACCGCTGCCCACAGCATCAGAAAACCAAATGCTACTCGTAATGCCTGCTTCATCATATCTCCCTTATCTGGACCAAAAGCCCACGATAATTTAGCAGAATGTTAACAAACTCAAATACACAAAACTACCAGAACTCTGTCTCAACCTTAGACTGTTTTCGTCCGAAAATACGGAAAAACGGTTACAGTTTAAAATCCAGTTTGGCGTCTTTTATCTTTTCGTAAACAGCCTGGTTAGGCGGTTTAGGAATACTTGCCGATCTCGCCGCCGCTAACGCGGCCTGGCATAGTGCAGGATCTCCACCTTCAGATGTCACACTCTTTAATCGTCCATCTGGTGCCAGGTTAATGTGCAGTACGCATTGTTTACCCTGGTAGAGGCCCGCATCAAACAGACGGCTCTGAATCGCGACCTGAATTTGCTTCGCATAAGCGCTGATATCAGCACCTGTTGCGCCACCATTCGCACCACTTGTACCACTGTCTTTCGACGGTTGTCCGCTACCTTTCGCGCCACCACCTGATTTCGGTGCATTCTTACCGGAGCTTAAATCACCGAACAGCTCGTCAACGCCAGAGGCAGCAGCGGCTTTCTCCGCCGCGGCTTTTTTGGCAGCAGCGGCTTTATCAGCGGCAGCTTTCTTGTCTGCGGCGGCCTTTTCTGCAGCGGCGGCTTTCTTGTCTGCTGCCGCTTTTTCGGCTGCAGCTTTCTTATCAGCAGCGGCCTTTTCAGCGGCGGCAGCTTTCGCGGCTGCGGCTTTCTCTGCAGCTGCAGCGGCCTTCTCTGCGGCGGCCTTCTCGGCAGCAGCTTGCTT
>NZ_SZWV01000068.1:29917-67444 GCF_005280945.1 Citrobacter sp. wls718 | reverse complement strand
TTTCTTCGCATCAGCGGCGGCTTTTGCTGCGGCGTCAGCCTCTGCTTTTTTCGCCGCGTCAGCAGCGGCTTTCTTCGCAGAATCTGCAGCTTGTTTCGCCTGAGCGTCCGCCTTGGCTTTGGCGTCTGCAGCAGCCTTCGCCGCCGCTTCTTCAGCCTGCTTCTGTTGCTCCTGCGCTTTCGCGGCCGCAGCTTCAGCCTGTTTTTGCTGTTCCGTCTGTTCGCGCACTTTTTCCTGCGCGGCTAAACGTTCTTTCTCTAGCTGCTTCAGTCGTTCCTGCTCGGCCGCCTGCTTCTCACGAAGTTCCTCGGCCTGCTGCTGCGCCTGCTTTTCACGCTGTTCTTCTGCGCGTTTCGCACTTGCCTGCTGCTGCTGCCTGTCGTACTGTTGAACAACGGCACCAGGATCGACCATGACGGCGTCAATAGACGAACCGCCACCGCCGCCTGAAGCATCAATGTGCTCATCGAACGAACTCCAGATCAATGCCGCAAATAAAATGACATGCAGCACCGCTGAAATAATTATCGCCCGTTTGAGCTTGTCGTTTTGTTCGGTTGCCTTTGACACTCTGGGTTCCCAAAAAACTGTTCGCCTGTTACGCGCTATCTTTCAAGCCAGGAATACGCAGACATCAAATTGGCTGCGTCATCAAGCCAACCGATTTCACGCCTGCGCTGTGTAACAGGTTCAGCGCTTTAATTATTTCATCATAAGGCACGTCTTTCGCACCACCGATTAAGAAGACCGTTTTCGGATTGGTCTGCAGGCGGCTTTTCGCTTCCGCGATAACCTGCTCCGGCGGCAGTTGATCCATTCTGTCTTTCTCAACCACCACGCTGTACTGCCCAACACCGGAAACTTCAATAATGACCGGTGGTTCATCGTTACTGCTGACGGCCTGCGATTCGGTCGCATCCGGCAGATCGACTTCCACGCTCTGGGTAATGATCGGCGCCGTTGCCATAAAGATCAGCAGCAGCACCAGCAGTACATCGAGCAGCGGTACAATATTGATTTCGGACTTAAGTTCGCGACGACCTCGTCCACGCGTTCTGGCCATGGTTTACCCCTTGTTGCTCTCGCTAACGGTAAACGCCTGGCGGTGCAGAATCGCGGTGAACTCTTCCATGAAGTTGTCGTAATTCAGTTCCAGCTTATTCACACGCTGATTCAGTCGGTTGTACGCCATTACCGCCGGGATTGCCGCAAACAGACCGATTGCGGTGGCAATCAGTGCTTCTGCGATACCCGGAGCAACCATTTGCAGGGTTGCCTGTTTTACCGCACCGAGGGCGATAAACGCATGCATGATCCCCCAAACGGTACCGAACAGACCGATATACGGACTGATGGAACCGACGGTGCCGAGAAACGGAATATGCGTTTCCAGTGTTTCCAGCTCACGGTTCATGGAGATACGCATCGCACGGGATGCCCCCTCAACCACCGCTTCCGGTGCATGACTATTAGCCCGATGCAATCGCGCAAATTCTTTGAATCCGCTATAGAAAATTTGTTCAGAACCCGTCAGGTTATCACGACGCCCCTGACTTTCCTGATACAGGCGCGATAATTCGATGCCGGACCAAAACTTGTCTTCAAACGCTTCTGCTTCACGTGAAGCCGCATTCAGTATACGGGTCCGCTGGATAATAATGGCCCAGGATGCGATTGAAAAACCAATCAAAATCAACATGATAAGTTTAACCAGAAGGCTTGCCTTCAGGAACAAATCAAGGATATTCATGTCAGTCACTGCTTAAACTCCGCGACAATAGACTTGGGAAGCGCACGAGGCTTCATCTTGAGTGGATCAACGCAAACAATCAGAACTTCGGCTTCATTCAGCACGGTGTTCTCTGCGTTGACAATGCGTTGCGTGAAAACCAATGAGGTGCCACGCATTGACGTAATTTCGGTTTGGACTTCGAGCATGTCGTCGAGCCTGGCTGGCGCAAAATATTCCAGGGTCATCTTGCGCACCACAAAGGCTACACGTTCGGCCAGCAGCACTTGCTGACTAAAGTGATGATGACGCAGCATCTCTGTGCGTGCTCGTTCATAAAAAGCGACGTAACTGGCGTGGTAAACCACCCCACCGGCGTCGGTGTCTTCATAATAGACACGAACCGGCCATCGAAAAATATACTTATTCATTCTTACTGCCTCTTTGTTGGCTTCGCCCACTCACACCGGTTACTTACTTTTGTAAGCGCCAGGTGACTCGCGTTCTTGCCGCCGCGATGCTTCAAGAATGTCGTTTGTATATCGCGTTGTATTCACTTTACATCCCGGTAATGCAACAAAAGTTAGAGCTTTTAACCGGTGCTACTATACGCGCGGGAATGATGCTTTGGAATGGGGGAAAGTAAACGGAGAGTAAAAAATTATGGGCTTATGCAAGCCCATAAATATTTAAGGATGTTTCTTATTCAAAAGAAGAAGAAAATCAGACCAACCACCAGCACGATGTCGGCTATCAGCGGGCAGAAGATGCCCTGCCAGTGCACCGCGCGAGGACGAAACCCGACGCCATGGATAATGCCGGCGCAGACCGCCCACATCAGCAGAAGGCCATGCCAGATTTCAAGCTCGCTGGTTTTTGCTGCGAAGCGTGAGGGATCCCAAAAAATACATCCTGCCAACACTAACGCCATGACTAAAGAAAGCGCCCGCAAGGGGCGCTTATCCATCGCGTTATATAACATCGCGATAACGTTGGTCATTAGCTTTCTTCTGGCCCTGCTTTGCCTGCTTCGACATGCTCAAGCGCCAGCGCTGTGATTATCCCAAATGCACAGGCAAGAAGCGTTCCCAAAATCCATGCGAAATACCACATTTTAAGCTCCTTACTTAGTACAGAGAGTGGGTGTTGTTTTCAATATCTTCTTTGGTGATACGACCGAACATTTTCCAGTAACACCAGCTGGTGTAGAGCAGAATGATCGGTACAAACACCGCCGCAACCCAGGTCATCAGGTTCAATGTTCTCTGGCTGGAGGTAGCATCCCACATGGTCAGGCTGGCATTCATCATGGTGCTGGATGGCATCACAAATGGGAACATTGCGATACCCGCAGTCAGGATGATGCAGGCCAACGTCAGTGAAGAGAAGACGAACGCCCAGGCCCCTTTCTCCATACGAGACGTCAGGATGGTCAGCAGCGGCAGGGCTACACCCAGAGCCGGAACCAGCCACAGGATAGGTGCATTGTTAAAGTTCACCATCCATGCGCCCGCAACTCGCGCGACTTCTTTGGTCATCGGGTTAGAGGCAGCGTGGTGATCCAGTGCAGAGGTCACAACATAACCGTCAATACCGTACATCACCCAGACACCGGCCAGCGCGAAGCACACCAGAGTAACCAGCGCGGCAACCTGTGAAGTAGCACGTGCACGCAGGTGCAGTTCACCTACAGTACGCATCTGCAGATAGGTCGCGCCCTGAGTGATGATCATGCCCACGCTTACTACACCGGCCAGCAGACCAAACGGATTCAGTAACTGGAAGAAGTTACCGGTGTAGTACAAACGCATGTACTCATCCATATGGAACGGAACCCCTTGCAGCAGGTTACCGAACGCCACACCAATGACCAGCGGCGGTACGAAGCTACCAATGAAGATGCCCCAGTCCCACATGTTGCGCCAGCGCATGTCTTCAATCTTAGAGCGGTAATCAAAACCGACCGGACGGAAGAACAAGGACGCCAGTACCAGAATCATCGCCACATAGAAGCCGGAGAACGCAGCGGCATACACCATCGGCCAGGCAGCAAATAATGCGCCGCCCGCGGTGATGAGCCAAACCTGGTTACCGTCCCAGTGTGGGGCGATGGAGTTAATCATAATTCGACGCTCGGTATCATTACGACCGAGGAAACGGGTGAGCATGCCCACCCCCATGTCGAAACCATCAGTGACTGCAAAACCAATCAGCAGAATGCCAACCAGCAGCCACCAGATAAAACGCAATACTTCATAATCGATCATTTGACGACTCCTGTCTTAGCGTGCCGGCTGAGAAGTCACAGTGGACTGCTCGTAGTGATAACGACCGGTTTTCAGGCTGCTCGGGCCAAGGCGTGCGAACTTGAACATCAGGTACAGTTCAGCCACCAGGAACAGGGTATACAGGCCGCAAATCAACAGCATCGAGAAGATCAGGTCGCCCGCAGTCAGTGACGAGTTCGCCACGGCTGTCGGTAGCACTTCACCTATCGCCCACGGCTGACGCCCGTACTCTGCAACAAACCAACCGGACTCAATCGCAATCCATGGCAGCGGAAGCGCATACAGCGCCGTGCGCAGCAGCCATTTTTTCTCACCGATACGGTTACGAATCACTGTCCAGAAGGAAACCGCGATGATAGCCAGCATCAGAATGCCGCACGCCACCATGATACGGAACGCAAAGTACAGCGGAGCGACACGAGGAATAGAATCTTTCGTTGCCTGCTGAATTTGTGCTTCGGTCGCGTCGGTCACTTTGTCGGTATAGCGTTTCAGCAGCAGACCATATCCCAGGTCTTTCTTCATGCTGTTGAACTGGTCACGAACGGCCTGATCGGTGGAACCCGCACGCAGTTCTTCCAGCAGCTGATACGCTTTCATCCCGTTACGGATACGCTCTTCGTGCTGCACCATCAGGTCTTTCAGACCAATGACCGGCGTATCAACAGAGCGGGTGGCAATGATGCCCAGCGCGTAAGGGATTTGAATCGCAAAATGGTTTTCCTGCGCATCCTGGTCCGGAATACCGAACAGCGTAAAGGATGCCGGTGCAGGCTGGGTTTCCCACTCTGCTTCAATCGCGGCAAGTTTGGTTTTCTGCACGTCGCCCATTTCGTAACCGGACTCATCACCCAGAACGATAACAGACAGAATGGCAGCCATACCGAAGCTGGCAGCGATGGCAAAAGAACGCTTAGCAAATGCGAAGTCACGACCGCGCAGCATATAGTAAGAGCTGATACCCAGAACGAACATCGCGCCGCAGACATAACCAGACGCTACAGTGTGAACAAATTTCACCTGTGCAACCGGGTTAAGCACCAGTTCAGAGAAGCTCAGCATCTCCATGCGCATGGTTTCGAAGTTGAAATCCGCTGCAATTGGGTTTTGCATCCAGCCGTTCGCCACGAGGATCCACAGCGCAGACAGGTTAGAACCCAATGCCACCAACCAAGTGACGCACATATGCTGGACTTTACTCAGACGGTCCCAGCCGAAGAAGAACAGACCTACAAAGGTGGATTCGAGGAAGAAGGCCATCAAACCTTCGATCGCCAGCGGCGCACCGAAAATATCCCCGACATAGTGGGAATAGTAAGACCAGTTAGTCCCGAACTGGAACTCCATGGTCAGACCGGTAGCCACACCCAGAGCGAAGTTGATACCAAACAACTTGCCCCAGAACTTGGTCATATCTTTATAAATCTGTTTGCCGGAAAGGACGTAGACCGTTTCCATGATGGCCAACAAAAACGCCATACCCAGCGTTAGTGGCACAAAAAGGAAGTGGTACATCGCGGTCAAGGCAAACTGTAAGCGCGACAGTTCGACTATATCTAACATCATGACTCCTTGCTCATCGCATGAAGACTCCGAGAGTGAACCCCGTTAGAAAGGGTCACACGCATGCCCCAATACAAATTTATTTGCGTCCTTCCACCGTCGCTCTTTCTTCTCATTTGAAGAAAGGACAATGATGAAAAGTTACAAACATGTTAATAAAACACTCAAATTGATCCCGCAATTATATTACGCCGTAAAATCCTTACAATAAACAGGTTTTTATCGAGACAAATTTGCATTTTTCGATAGTGATCAATTTATAGCTAATTTACCACTTTCAGACCAATTTGATCTGCAGCAATTTAACCTCATTTGATGAGGTTTACCAAGTTTTAAACATTGATTTAAATCAATTTACAGATTTAATGTTAATGATGTTTACCGATAACATGACTAGTGAATTTCATGTTAATTTCTTGTTTTACAATAAGTAATCATAGTTACCATAAATGATAGATTATTAATTAAAATCCACACGATCTTTTAAGCCTTCAAGATGGCAACGGTCAGGAGGTAGATAAAGAGTCACTCTTGCTGGGTAGCTCACAGTTTTTTTTTAGCAAGCCATAACATTGTTATTTTATACAAATAATTCATTTTATTTTCACTTATAATTAACACCGAGGTGTAACTATCTCAATCAGAAGTGAAATGCGGCTGCATTCAGTGACTCTACTGAAGCGGGATCACCGCCGCGCGCCGAAACCCAAACATCATCGCCCGAATCATCATTATAAGTTATAGGTCATTCCTTCTCTATGCTTATGCGGCAAAGATTAAATATGTTCCGAACAATCTATTATCATTTTTATCTTAAATTTAACAAAAAATATTCCTGCCATATAAGATATATAAATAAAAAAACGTTATGTCGTTCACAAGTTATTTAGTGAACCTACCTTTTTATATTATTAAAAATCGCACATTAAAACCTCGTATAACAAAATAAGATTTTGATCACAAAGATGGCAAGTCATTTATTAGTGAATTTACTAACAAAATGACAATGCGACAAAAACAACAACGCAACTCATTGAATCATCACAGATTTACCTAAATGAAATTATAACAATCATTTTAATCAGGATATTTTGAAAATAGATCAATTGCTTCCTTTTCAGCTTCCACAGAAACTCCGACTCTATTAAGAGGTTGTCACAATCCATGTTCTAAATATTAAAAAATAATTTTCACTTATTGACCATCAGCCCTACAGAGGATTCCCCATGAAGAAATCTACACTTGTTATTGGCGTTATCGGTGCTGACTGCCATGCAGTAGGCAATAAAGTTCTGGATCGCGTTTTTACCTCCCACGATTTTCACGTAATCAACCTCGGGGTGATGGTGAGTCAGGATGAATATATTGATGCCGCGATTGAAACAGGCGCGGATGCCATCGTGGTGTCATCTATCTATGGCCACGGTGATATCGACTGCCTCGGCTTGCGTGAGCGCTGCATCGAACGTGGCCTCGGCGATATTCTGCTCTATGTCGGCGGCAACCTGGTTGTGGGTAAACATGACTTTGCAGACGTCGAAGTGAAGTTTAAAGAAATGGGCTTTAACCGCGTCTTTGCACCAAGCCACGACCTGGAAGATGTTTGTGCGCTTATCACCAATGACATTCACCAACACAATGGCCTCGAGCAGCGTTGCCTGGAAGAGGCTATCTGATGCAAACAGTTTCTGTCGATATCGGCTCGACATGGACCAAGGCAGCCCTCTTCGCACATGAAGGTGAAGAATTAACGCTGGTAAACCATGTCCTGACCCCAACCACCACACATCATCTGGCAGACGGTTTTTTTGCCAGCCTGAATCAGGTGCTAAATGTTGCCGATGCTCGCCCGTTACTGAAAAGCGGTGAAGTGCAGTTGAAATACTCCTCGTCAGCCAAAGGTGGACTCGCCGTTGCAGCAATGGGGCTGGTGCCTTCCATTACGCTGGAATCGGCCAAAGTAACCGCCCATTCGGCTGGCGCAAAAATCGCGCAATATTATTCGTACAAACTTAACCGCCATGACATTCAGGAGCTGGAATCATCACCACCAGACATCCTGTTGTTTACCGGCGGCACGGATGGCGGTGAAGAAAGCTACGGTCTGGCTAATGCGCGTGCACTGGCCGAGTCAAAGCTTGATTGCGCCATTATCTACGCTGGTAACCGCGACATTCAGGACGATGTGCAAACTCTCCTGGGACATAAAGATCTGACTACGGTAGATAACATCCTGCCCGATCTCGACCACCCTAATCCGTTTGCTGCTCGTCAGGCCATTTGCGATGTGTTTTTGTCCCGTATCGTCAAAGGCAAAGGACTGGACGTTATTGTCGGTGAAACCGGCGAAGAGCCGATGCCCACGCCGTGGACGGTGTATGAACTGGTAAAAGCGATTAGCGACTACGACAGCGCATGGAAGGAATTCATGCTGATCGACATGGGCGGCGCCACCACGGATGTCTATTCAGCCAGCGCGAATACCCTCTCCCCTGACACCGTTCTGCACGGCGTCCCAGAACCCTTCGTCAAACGTACTGTTGAAGGCGATCTGGGGATGCGAGTTTCCGCCGTTGTCGTCGGAGAAAGCACGCAGGAAATGGTGAAAGTTATCTTTGCCCAACAGCCACAGCGCGAAGAGGCGTTTTACCGCTATCTGCGCCATCTGGTTGGGCAACCGGATTACCTGCCACTCAGCGAGGAAGAGAAATATTTCGACACCCTGCTGGCAGGTTTGTGCGTGGGCTATGCCACTGAGCGCCACGCGGGCACTAAAAAGCAGGTTTGCACCTGCGTAGGTAACGTGGATTTACAGATGGGTCGCGATCTCACCACCGTACGCAAAGTTGTCGGTTCAGGGGGATGGCTCTCGCGCGCCAGCCAGTTTGATATTCATAACTGGCTCAAATATCGGGAGTTGGACGACCAGGGTAAAAGAATTCTGTTACCGAATCAGTTTGAGTATTACCGCGATTCACATGGCCTGCTCCCTCTACTGGCAAACGTCGCCAGGCTGTACCCGCAAGCCGCTGCTCGCACCAGCATTCAGTGTTTAACCCTATAAAACTTAAGGCAGCTACGAATGGAACTTCGAAATAAAAAACTGACCCATGACGAATTTATGACCGAAAGGCTGCAGGTGTTACAAACCTGGGAAACCGGCAAAGACGTTGAGAACTTCGAAGATGGCGTGAAGTACCAACAAACAATTCCAGACCAGAAGCGCTTCTCCCTCGCGCTGTTGAAGGCCGATCAGGAAGGTAAAACCCTGAGCCAGCCGCGTGCAGGCGTTGCATTAATGGATGAGCACATTGCGCTGCTCAAAACATTGCAGCAAGAGTGCGACCTGCTGCCCAGCACCATCGATGCTTATACCCGTCTGAACCGTTATGAAGAAGCCGCCGTCGGGATCCAGAAATCTATCGAAGCGGGTACGTCCAAGCTGAATGGTTTACCGGTCGTCAACCACGGGGTTGCTGCCTGCCGCCGGATGACGGAATCCCTGGAGAAACCTATCCAGGTTCGCCACGGTACGCCAGATGCGCGCTTGCTGGCAGAAATTGCCATGGCCAGTGGTTTTACCAGCTACGAAGGTGGCGGTATCTCTTACAACATCCCTTACGCCAAGCGCGTCACCCTGGAAAAATCCATCCGTGACTGGCAGTACTGCGACCGTCTGATGGGACTGTACGAAGAAAACGGGATTCGCATTAACCGTGAACCCTTTGGTCCGCTGACCGGCACCCTGATTCCGCCATTCATGTCTCACTCCGTCGCGATCATCGAAGGTCTGCTGGCGCTGGAGCAAGGCGTGAAGTCCATTACGGTGGGCTACGGCCAGGTCGGTAGCCTGACGCAGGACATTGCTGCGATTCAAGCGCTGCGTGAACTGTCACACGAATACTTCCATAACTACGGCTTCGACGACTATGAGCTGAGCACCGTATTCCACCAGTGGATGGGCGGATTCCCGGAAGACGAAGCGAAAGCTTTCTCCGTCATCGCCTGGGGTGCGGCAGTGGCTGGCATGTCTGGCGCAACGAAAGTGATCACCAAGAGCCCGCATGAAGCATTTGGTATCCCGACTGCGGCAGCAAACGCCCAAGGCCTCAAAGCGTCACGTCAGATGCTGAACATGGTTAGCGACCAGAAATTCCCGCAGTGCGCAGCCGTGGAGCAGGAAGTAGAACTGATTAAGAGCGAAGTCCACGCAGTGCTGAAGAAAGTCTTCGAACTGGGTAATGGCGACATTGCACGCGGTACCGTGCTGGCCTTTGAAGCAGGCGTACTGGATGTGCCTTTCGCACCTGCAGCCTGTAATGCTGGCAAAATCCTGCCGGTTCGCGATAACTCAGGCGCAATCCGTATTCTTGAAGCCGGCTCCGTACCGTTGCCGAAAGATATTCTCGCCCTGCACCACGACTACGTCGCAGAGCGCGCCCACTTTGAAGGCCGCAAGCCTTCTTTCCAGATGGTCATTGATGACATCAACGCCGTATCCCACAGTAAATTAATAGGAAGACCATAATGAAAATTAAACAGGCCCTTTTCACAGCTGGCTACTCCTCATTTTATTTTGACGACCAGCAGGCCATTAAAGACGGCGCAGGTCACGATGGGTTCATCTATACCGGCACGCCGGTAACGCCTGGATTTACTTCTGTTCGCCAGGCGGGTGAATGCGTTTCGGTTCAGCTGATTCTGGAAAACGGCGCGGTAGCGGTCGGTGATTGTGCAGCCGTACAGTATTCCGGTGCGGGCGGTCGTGACCCGCTGTTCCTGGCAGAGAACTTCATTCCGTTCCTCAACGATCACATCAAACCGCTGCTGGAAGGCCGCGATGTCGATGCGTTCCTGCCAAACGCCCGTTTCTTCGACGAACTGAGCATTGACGGTCGTCTGCTGCATACCGCCGTTCGCTACGGCCTGTCTCAGGCGCTGCTGGATGCCGCTGCGCTGGCGACCGGTCGTCTGAAAGCAGAAGTCGTTTGTGACGAATGGCAGCTGCCATGCGTTCCGGAAGCGATTCCTTTATTCGGCCAGAGCGGCGACGACCGTTATATCGCCGTCGACAAAATGATCCTCAAAGGTGTGGACGTTCTGCCGCACGCGTTGATCAACAACGTCGAGCAGAAGCTGGGCTTTAAAGGTGAAAAACTGCGTGAGTATGTGCGCTGGTTATCCAATCGCATCTTAACCCTGCGCACCAACGAAGCGTATCAGCCTACGCTGCACATTGATGTGTACGGCACCATCGGTCTGATTTTCGATATGGATCCGGTTCGTTGCGCCGAATACATCGCCAGCCTGGAAGTTGAAGCACAGGGCCTGCCGCTGTACATCGAAGGTCCGGTTGATGCCGGTAACAAACCGGATCAGATCCGCATGCTGACTGAGATCACCAACGAGCTGACTCGTCTGGGCTCCGGCGTGAAAATCGTGGCCGATGAATGGTGTAACACCTATCAGGATATCGTCGACTTCACCGATGCGGGCAGTTGCCACATGGTGCAAATCAAGACCCCGGATCTGGGTGGTGTTCACAACATCGTTGATGCAGTGCTGTATTGCAACAAACACGGAATGGAAGCCTATCAGGGCGGCACCTGTAACGAAACCGAGATCAGTGCACGTACCTGCGTACACGTCGCGCTGGCCGCGCGTCCAATGCGCATGCTGATCAAACCGGGTATGGGTTTCGATGAAGGTCTCAACATCGTGTTTAACGAAATGAACCGCACCATCGCGCTGTTGCAGACTAAGGATTAAGAGATGGCACGCACATTTAAGATCTTATCGCCTACGGCTATCCTGGGTTATGGCTTCCCGGAAGAAAGTTTTCGTAAAGCCATGGAAGAGTCACCGGATCTTATTGCTGTTGACGCGGGTTCCTCCGATCCTGGCCCCCACTACCTCGGGGCAGGTAAACCGTTTACCGACAGGGCCGGCGTAAAACGCGATCTGCGCTATATGATCGTAGCAGGCGTTAAGAACAACATCCCGGTGGTCATCGGCACAGCCGGTGGTTCAGGTGCTGCTCCGCATCTGGAGTGGTGTCGCCAGATTATCCATGAGATTGCGCAGGAAGAAAAACTGTCCTTCTCTATGGCGCTGATCCCGTCTGATGTCGACAAAGAGGTCGTTCATCAGGCGCTGGATAACGGCAAAATCACCGCCCTGGATTTTGTCCCTGAACTGACTCACGAGGCGATTGAAGAAAGCACCTACATCGTCGCACAGATGGGCGTCGAGCCTTTCCAGCGTGCGCTGGAAGCCGGTGCGCAGGTGGTACTGGGCGGACGAGCCTACGATCCGGCCTGCTTCGCCGCACTGCCGATTATGCAGGGCTTTGATGAAGGTCTGGCGCTTCACTGCGGTAAGATCCTTGAGTGTGCTGCTATTGCCGCCACCCCGGGCTCCGGCTCAGATTGTGCGATGGGGATCATTGACGACAACGGCTTTACGCTGAAAGCGTTCAATCCAAAGCGTAAGTTCACTGAAACGTCCGCCGCAGCGCACACTCTGTATGAGAAGTCCGATCCGTACTTCCTGCCGGGACCGGGCGGCGTGCTGAACCTGAAGGCGTGTACCTTCACGCAGGTAAACGACGGCGAAGTGTATGTCAGCGGCTCACGTCATGAAGAGACGCCGTATGCGCTGAAACTGGAAGGTGCACGTCAGGTTGGCTTCCGCTGCCTGACCATCGCCGGGACATGCGACCCGATTATGATTGCCGGAATTGACACCATTCTTGAAGAGGTACAGGCAAGCGTAGCACGTAACCTTTCACTGAATGATGACAGTATCCGCATGACGTTCCACCTGTACGGGAAGAACGGTGTGATGGGCAATCATGAGCCGATTAAAACCGCCGGTCACGAACTGGGGATTTTACTGGACGTGGTCGCACCAACGCAGGATATCGCCAACAGCGTCTGCTCGCTGGTGCGCTCTACCCTGCTGCACTACGGCTATGAAAATCGCATTGCGACTGCGGGCAACCTCGCTTTCCCGTTCTCGCCATCTGATATTCAGAGTGGTCCGGTGTATGAGTTCTCAATCTATCACCTGATTGAAGCAAGCGATGCACTGCGTTTTGATTTCCACATTGAACAGGTCACGCCAGAAGGAGTTCAGGCATGAAACACTCAATTTGTTCACTGGCGCAGGTCATCCGTTCTAAAAATGCCGGACCGTACGAACTGGTTTTAGATATTTTATTTAAAACCAAGGAAGACTATCAACGGGTGAAAGCGTCTGAGCAATTAACACCGCAACTGATTGCTGGATTATATAATGTCGAGCCTGACTTTATTCATAACATTGTCTGGTTTGACCCGGCAAATGCGGTAAAGATCGTCATGCCTCGCGATATTATTTCCGGCAACGTCGGTGACAATGATGTTTATGGCGCGCAGCAACATGCTCCATTATTAAGTATTGAGTTCGATCTGTAATAAAAAACAAAATAACAACCATTGGAGCACAGAATTCAGCAGTATCACAGTGCTTCGAAGTATTCATGCGGTTGGTCACAACAGGCGTGCGCCTGAGCTACTGTTCCAGCTCAGGTGCCCGCCACCCTACACAATTTTCATTACCAGCCTTTATCCGATGGAGTACACATGAAGAAAATTAGTTTAACGAAGATGATCATATTAGGCCTGATACTCGGCATGATTGCCGGGGTGGCCATAAATAATATGGCCGCGGCTGAAACAGCAAAATCTTATGCAGCGGATATTTCTATTTTCACCACTATATTCTTACGTATGGTGAAAATGATTATCGCGCCATTGGTTATCTCCACACTGGTTGTTGGTATTGCCAAAATGGGCGATGCCAAAACGCTGGGACGTATATTTTCTAAAACCTTTTTCCTGTTTATTTGCGCCTCTCTGGTGTCAATTGCGCTGGGTCTGGTTATCGTTAACATCTTCCAGCCAGGTGCGGGCATCAACTTTGTTCCGCATGACGTCGGTGCTGTCGCAGCCGTTAAGTCAGAGCCGTTCACGCTGAAAGTATTTATCTCGCACGCGGTACCGACCAGTATCGTTGATGCGATGGCACGTAACGAAATCCTGCAGATCGTGGTGTTCTCAATTTTCCTCGGTTGCAGCCTGGCCGCCATTGGCGAAAAAGCCGATCCTATCGTGAAGGTACTGGACTCGCTGGTACACGTGATGCTGAAGCTGACTGGCTACGTCATGCTGTTCGCACCGCTGACCGTTTTTGCTGCGATTTCCGGTCTGATTGCCGAACGTGGTCTGGGTGTGATGGTGAGCGCCGGGATCTTCATGGGTGAGTTCTACCTGACGCTGGGTATGCTGTGGGCCATCCTGATTGGTCTGTCAACGCTGCTGATTGGTCCTTGCATCAGCCGTCTGACCAAATCCATTCTCGAACCGGCTCTGCTGGCCTTTACCACCTCCAGTTCTGAAGCGGCCTTCCCAGGCACGCTGGATAAACTGGAGAAGTTTGGCGTCTCTTCCAAAATTGCCAGCTTCGTACTGCCTATCGGTTACTCGTTTAACCTGGTCGGCTCCATGGCCTACTGCTCCTTTGCCACCGTCTTTATTGCCCAGGCGTGCAATATCGAACTGAGCATGGGTGAGCAAATCACCATGCTGTTGATCCTGATGCTGACCTCTAAAGGGATGGCGGGTGTACCGCGTGCGTCAATGGTAGTTATCGCCGCTACGCTGAACCAATTCAACATTCCGGAAGCCGGTCTGATCCTGCTGATGGGCGTCGATCCGTTCCTCGATATGGGTCGTTCTGCCACTAACGTAATGAGTAATGCCATGGGTGCTGCCATCGTGGGTCGTTGGGAAGGTGAACACTTCGGCCAGGGTTGTCGCGGAACTGCACCAGTGAAAACCCCGGAACAGGATCGTCCGGTTACTGAAACGGAAGTTGCTTTGTCTTAATCATTTGATAACTGCGATCTGTAGACCGGGTAAGGCGTTTACGCCGCTATCCGACAAGAGAGCCACACCTGATGGCGACGCGAAGCGTCTTACCAGGTCGATAAGGTTTTTCCGGTCTACGGATCTTTTTTCACAACACCACCAGGAAAACACAATGAATAAAACACTTCTCGGCGTAAGTCTCTTTTCTTTCAGCGTCTTGTTTAGCGCAACAACGTTCGCGCAAACCACGCCGGATTACGCCAAACTGATCGAACAGGCACACCAGAAATTTAAAAGTAACAATGACGGAAAAGTCGCCGACTATATCCCTGCTCTGGCGACCTATAGCCCGAAAAATTTTGCCATCACCATTGCCACCGTTGACGGCAAAATCTACCAGGTTGGCGATGTCAACAAACCCTTCCCGATGGAATCCCTGAGCAAAGTCTTCACCATGGCATTGGCTATGGAGCAGCATGGCCCACAGGTGGTTCTGGATAAACTCGGCGCCAATGCCACCGGCATGCCATTCAACTCAGGCTTAGCCGTTGAACTGACTAAAGGCGCACCGGAAAACCCGCTGGTTAACGCCGGCGCAATGAGCACCGTTAGCCTGATTGAAGCCAAAGACAAAACCGATCGTTGGAACAAAATCCTCGATAACCTGAACGTCTGGGCAGATGCCAAACTGACCGTGAACGAACCGGTGTTCAAATCTGAAATGGATACCAACCAGCACAACCAGGCGCTGGCGAAGCTGATGGAATCCTACAACAGCTTCTATGGCGACACCGACGAAGCCGTTGAAATTTATACCCGTCAATGCTCAGTCGATATCACCGTTGAGCAACTGGCCAAAATGGGTGCTGTCCTCGCCAACAAAGGAAAGTCTCCGTTTAACGGCAAGCAGTTGTTGAACGAAAAATATGTGCCGCAAGTATTGGCTGAAATGGCGATTGCCGGGTTGTACGACGGCAGTGGCAAGTGGCTGTATACCGTCGGCCTGCCGGCGAAAAGCGGCGTTGGCGGCGGAATGGTTGCTGTTGTCCCGGGTGAATATGCGATAGCTGTTTATTCTCCGCCGCTGGATGAAGCCGGTAACAGCGTTCGTGCCCAGAAAACTATCGAATATGTCGCCGAAGCGACAAAAGCCAACGTCTTTTTAGCGAAATAAGCCCGTGCCGGATAGCGCTAACGCGTATCCGGCCTCCTCGCTAAAACTTCTCCGGTCAGCAAAGTTTGCTTTTTTGTTGGCCGGAACCGACGTTACCTAAAAACCTAAAGGTGAGAAGTAAAAATGTCTAAACCATTTGTCTGGCAGGAACTCTTTGTTCAGAGTAAAGATAATACAGAATATGAATTACTCACTAACCAATACGTTACGGTAACTGAGTTAGACGGAGAGGAAGTGATCAAGGTGGCGCCTGAGGCGTTAACCTTGTTGGCACAGCAGGCATTTTATGAAGCGTCCTTTTTCCTGCGCGCCGGACATTTGAAGCAAGTAGCCAGCATTTTGCACGACCCGCAGGCCAGCAGTAACGATAAATATGTCGCACTTCAACTGCTGCGCAATGCGGAAGTTTCCGCCAAAGGCGTACTGCCCAACTGCCAGGATACCGGCACCGCAACGATTGTTGCCAGCAAAGGACAGCAGGTCTGGACCGGCGGCGATGACGCGGAAGCATTAAGCAAAGGCGTGTATACCACCTTCACGGAAAATAACCTGCGCTATTCGCAAAATGCCCCGTTGGATATGTACACCGAGGTCAACACCCAAACGAACCTGCCTGCGCAAATCGACATCAGTGCAACTCCGGGTAACGAATACCGCTTCCTGTTCGTCAATAAAGGCGGCGGCTCGGCCAACAAAGCGGCGCTGTATCAAGAAACCAAGTCCATTCTGCAGCCAGAAAAACTCACCGCCTTCCTGATCGAGAAAATGAAATCACTGGGCACCGCTGCCTGTCCGCCGTATCACATTGCGTTCGTCGTGGGCGGGCTCTCTGCCGATCAATCGCTGAAAGTGGCTAAGCTGGCTTCAACAAAATATTACGATAACCTGCCAACCAGCGGCAACGAACTGGGTCAGGCGTTCCGCGATACCGCACTGGAGACGGCGTTGCTCAATGCCAGCCGCGAGTTTGGTATTGGCGCACAGTTTGGCGGTAAATACTTCGCGCACGACATTCGCGTCATTCGCCTGCCACGCCACGGTGGCTCCTGCCCTATCGCCATGGCCCTCTCCTGCTCTGCAGACCGCAATATTAAAGCCAAAATTAATAAGCACGGTATCTGGCTGGAGAAACTTGAACATAATCCGGGAAAATTTATTCCCGATTCTCAGCGCGTAGAAAACAGCGGTCAGACCGTACAACTGAATCTGGATCGTCCGCTGCGCGAGATCATGCAGGATCTGTCCGCGCTGCCGATTGGCACCCGACTGTCACTCAGCGGCCCAATTGTCGTTGCCCGCGATATCGCCCATGCCAAGATCAAAGAACGTCTGGATAACGGCGAACCGATGCCGGAATACATGAAAAATCACATTGTGTATTACGCCGGTCCCGCCAAAACGCCTAACAATCTGGCCTGCGGTTCAATGGGCCCCACTACCGGCGGGCGCATGGACGGTTATGTCGATGCTTTCCAGGCAGCAGGCGGCAGTTTGATCATGTTGTCAAAAGGCAATCGCAGCAAGCAGGTGACCGATGCTTGTCAGAAGCATGGTGGATTTAACCTTGGAAGCATCGGCGGCGCAGCGGCGCTGCTGGCCCAGCAGTATGTGAAGAGCCTGCATTGTCTTGAATATCCTGAACTGGGTATGGAAGCGGTGTGGATGATGGAAGTGAAAAATATGCCCGCCTTTGTATTAGTGGATGACAAAGGCAACAACTTCTTTAGTCAGTTTGAGCAGCAGCATCGCTGCACAACCTGCCCTGCAGGACATTAAGGAGCAACAATGGAAGCGCGAGCCAATGACGACAGGCACCGCCAGCGTCAGCAGAAACTGAAAGATCAGGTTGATACCCGCGTGGCGGCGGCAACGGAAAAGAAAGGGATTTTGATTGTCTTCACCGGCAACGGTAAAGGGAAATCTACAGCCGCCTTTGGTACCGCAACGCGCGCGGTCGGCCATGGAAAAACCGTTGGCGTCGCGCAGTTTATTAAAGGCCAGTGGGATAATGGCGAATACAACACGCTACATCCGCTCGGCGTTGAATTCCATATTATGGGCACCGGCTTTACCTGGGAAACCCAGAACAAGGAAGCGGATATTGCGGCAGCAACGGTGGTCTGGCAGGAAAGTAAGCGCATGCTCGCCGATGCGCAGTACGATCTGGTGGTGCTGGATGAATTGACGTATATGTTGGCATACCACTATCTGGATACGCAGGAGGTGATCGGCGCTATCGAGAATCGTCCTGCCGGACAGAGCGTAATCGTCACAGGCCGTGGATGCCACACGCTTTTACTGGAACTTGCCGATACGGTCAGTGAGATGCGCCCGGTCAAGCACGCGTTTGATAGCGGTATTCAGGCGCAGGTTGGCATCGACTGGTAGCGGCTCTTTTGCCGGATGGCGATGCTAACGCGTCTTATCCGGCCTACCGATCGGTGTAGGCCAGATAAGACGCACACCGCCATCAGGCAGCCGATACCACTGACTTGCTGAGTAACCAGTTACGAAATGTCTGTAAATGCGGAGATTCCGCCTTCTCTTCACGCCACGTCATAATGAATCGGTTACCGGTACGCATCGGGACATCGCAGGGAATGACCATATCACCGCAGTCCAGATCGTGCTGAATAGCAAATCGCGGTAACAACGCAACGCCCAGATTCGAGCGTACCGCCGCAATCAGCATCGAGAGCAAATCAAAGCGCGGACCTTTATTGACTAACGGACTGCTGACATCAGACAAGGCAAACCACTCCTGCCAGCCTTTGATACGCGTGCTTTGGTGCAGCAGAGGAAACTCATTCAGCAGATCATTAACAGCCAATTTGCGATCGGCTTCCGTCAGCAAACATCTGCTGCATACAGGTAAAATTTCCTCTTCGAAAAGGTACTCCACCCCAGACCATGGCGAGTAAAAATCTTCCCGCATGATTGCCGCGTCGTATTCGCGATTGAGAAAATCGCCGATATTCGCCAAAGAGTGAATATTAACGATAATATCAGGGTTAAGTTTATTGAACTCACGTAAGTTAGGAATCAGCCAGTGCGTACTAAACGTAGGATTAACCGCCAACTCAATAACCTGCACGGTCGGTTGCCAGGTCATTATGGTGGTGGTGTCACGTTCCAGTTTGTTAAGCGTTTCCTTGACGATAGTTAAATAATGCTTCCCTGCCGCATTTAAGAAAATTCGCTTTTTGGCATGATTAAATAGCGCTGTATTTAGAAAGTCCTCCAGCGCATTCACCTGGCGAAAAACAGCACTTTGTGTCAACGCAAGCTCTTCTGCTGCCCGGGTATAACTTTCGTGACGCGCAACCACTTCAAAAGTTACCAGCAACTCCGTCTTCGGTATTTTTCCTCTCATAACCTCTTCCATATGCAGCGTACAAAATAAGTTTAATTTATAAAATAAATTTCATTACACCCAGACAAGCATCGAAAGTTATATTTTATTTTGTCCATTGATGTCATTGATCCAATCCATGATTTACTCACACTGAGGCGGATAAATATTAACCAATAATACGCAAGCCGGGCAATAAACACAATTTAAATAAGGTTAAACATGGGCAAATAGTGCTTATAAGTTCTTAATAATTTTTCAAATGATCTTGTTTATTGCAGAAAAAACTATGCGAGTTTAATCAATATTATTGCTGCGATATTTTAGGATAATTTAGTGTTATAACCACCCGGCAAACGACTGCTTTTAATCATTCCTTGATATAGTTTCTGCCATTCTAATGTTAGACGTGATAAAGGACACAATGTGAAAACTTTCGGAAAGGTCTGGCTCGTTGGCGCCGGTCCCGGTGATATATCGTTACTCACCCTCAAAGCAATGATGTGCATTAAGCAGGCCGATGTCATTATTTACGACAGGCTGGTCAATCCTAAAATTTTGGAATGGGCGGCACCTGATTGCCAGCTCATCAATGTCGGCAAAAATCCGGGCTTTCATTGTGTGCCACAGGATGAAATCAACGCGTTGCTGGTCCAGTATGCTGAAACCCATCACCATATCGTGCGCTTAAAAGGCGGCGATCCTTACGTGTTTGGCCGGGGGGCTGAAGAAGTTGAGGATCTCGTGGAAATCGGCATACCTTTTGAAGTCGTACCCGGCATCAGTTCCACTATTGGCGGCCTGACCTGCGCCGGTATTCCAGTCACGCATCGCGATTATGCTTCAGGATTTCACGTGGTCACCGGTCATATGCGTGAAGGAAATCAGCAGCAGGACTGGCGTCAGCTGGCCAAACTCAACGGTACGCTGGTTATCGTGATGGGGATCGCCAATCTGGCGTTTATTTGTGAAGAGTTGCTCATGGGGGGAAAATCTGCCGACACCCCCGCCGCTATTATCATGTCCGCTACGCGGGAGAATCAGCGCCGACTGACTTGTACATTGGGGTCATTACTGAACAAAGCGCAGGAAGCGAACATCGCGCCACCCGCGCTGATCGTTATCGGTGAGGTTGTGACCCTAAGCGACAGACTGTCTTTTATTCCTGAAGCCCTCACGCTACCGGAAAGCCTCTACTGCGAAAGTCTCGCGTGACGAAAAGACTGGGGTGACGTTTGATGCGCCGCCCGGAAAACACGGCAAAAGTAACTGGTTTGCGCGTACTGAAGTTTCCGGGCAATGCTGTCTATTGAATGCACAGGATCATGCAATAACTCGCCCGCTTTTTGCATTTTCTTCTGATTCACCCATGTTTTAAAATTCACTCCCTGACGCTTCTTAAAGAAGCGGCTAAAATAGTTAGCGCTCAAACAAACATGCGCTGCCACGGATTCAAGAGATAGCTCACTATATAAATTCTCATCAATATAACGTAGCGCTTCCATGAGTTTCTTTTCATGCCGGGAAAGCTCAGTAAAATAAATCTGCGGGGTACTTACTTTAGGATTATTAACCATTTCATCTACCTTATCCTTTTGTTCATAATTATTAACAATAAAGTTCAGTAAGTTTGCCGACGCGGTCAATATATTATTATCCACAACAATCACGCGTTCCCATGCAGCCTTTATTTCAGGGTCGCTCATCCATTGTGATTGCTCATCTATAACTATTGTTTTATATTCCTGATATTTGGCTCGTACTTGGCCACAGATAATAAAACCGCAAAGATTCCCTTCATTAATGAGTGGCATTGAGAAGAGGCTTAATCCTGCATAACAGCAGAGTATTCTTGGTTTTAGCTGTTTTAACCCTTCAAAAGCGCAATACTTATCACACTTTTGACAACTCGCTCGGTACTGTTCATTGGTACGCATGAGTGTACAGAATGCGTTAAAATTATGGCAATCCGATATCACCTTGCCTGTAACATCAATCACTACCGTCGCTAATCCTGTCGCTCTGGCAAAAACATCGGCGATGGAGAAAAAACACTGTAAGTCGTCATCCTTAATTTTCAGCGGCACGCCATCCTCCGGCAATGTTGATATTAAAGCCGGTAATATGCAGAATTTAGTCTAAAGAAAGAATGATGCTGACCGCAAAAAATAATCTCATTTGTGAAGATGATTGTGATCAAATTTCAAGATAGTGGATTGCAGAAAATAAAAAAGGCCATCATCAGATGGCCAACCATGCCGAAACGGGAACAGCCCTTGACCATATTGATAGTCAGGGCTGTTTTTTTACTTATTACTTAATCACGGTCTTCAGCGCTTCGCCGATATCGGCCAGGCTGCGTACGGTTTTCACACCAGCGGCTTCCAGTGCAGCGAACTTCTCATCCGCTGTCCCTTTACCACCAGAGATAATCGCGCCCGCATGGCCCATACGTTTGCCTTTCGGCGCGGTCACGCCAGCGATGTAGCCGACAACCGGTTTGGTCACATGATCTTTAATGTAGGCTGCGGCTTCCTCTTCCGCGCTGCCGCCGATCTCACCGATCATGACAATCGCTTCGGTTTGCGGATCTTCCTGGAACAGCTTCAGAATGTCGATAAAGTTAGAACCAGGGATTGGATCCCCACCGATGCCCACACAGGTGGACTGGCCGAAACCGTAGTCAGTGGTCTGCTTAACCGCTTCATAGGTCAGCGTACCGGAACGGGAAACGATGCCCACTTTGCCCGGTTTGTGAATGTGACCCGGCATGATACCGATTTTGCATTCGCCCGGGGTGATAACGCCTGGGCAGTTCGGGCCAATCATACGCACGCCTGCTTCATCCAGCGCCACTTTCACGGTCAGCATATCCAGCGTCGGAATACCTTCGGTGATGGTGATGATCAGTTTGATGCCCGCGTTGACAGCTTCCAGAATGGAGTCTTTGCAGAACGGTGCCGGTACGTAGATAACTGACGCAGTCGCGCCGGTCGCTTCTACCGCTTCACGTACGGTGTTGAACACCGGCAGACCCAGATGGGTGGTGCCGCCTTTGCCCGGCGTAACGCCACCGACCATTTGTGTACCGTAAGCAATCGCTTGTTCTGAGTGGAATGTCCCCTGGCTGCCGGTGAAGCCCTGGCAGATTACCTTGGTATCTTTATTAATTAAAACGGACATTATTTCCCCTCCACTGCGGCAACAACCTGCTGAGCTGCATCCGTCAGACTTTTCGCTGCAATAATATTCAGGCCGCTGTCAGCCAATTTTTTCGCGCCGAGTTCGGCATTGTTGCCTTCCAGACGGACAACAACAGGTACGTTAACGCCCACTTCCGCTACCGCGCCGATGATACCGTCAGCGATCAGGTCGCAACGTACGATACCGCCGAAGATGTTAACCAGAACGGCTTTAACATTGTCGTCAGAAAGGATGATTTTGAACGCTTCGGTCACGCGCTCTTTGGTCGCGCCGCCGCCAACGTCGAGGAAGTTAGCCGGTTCGCCGCCGTGCAGCTTAACGATGTCCATGGTGCCCATCGCCAGGCCCGCGCCGTTAACCATGCAACCGATGTTGCCATCCAGCGCAACGTAGTTCAGCTCCCACTGTGCTGCCTGCGCTTCACGCGGATCTTCCTGAGACTGGTCGCGCATTTCGCGCAGGTCAGCCTGGCGGAACAGTGCGTTGCCGTCAGCACCCAGTTTGCCGTCGAGGCAAATCAGGTCGCCTTGCTTGGTGACAACCAACGGGTTGATTTCGATCAGCGCCAGGTCACGCTCAAGGAAGATGGTCGCCAGACCCATAAAGATTTTGGTGAACTGCTGAACCTGTTTACCTTCCAGACCCAGTTTGAATGCCAGCTCACGTCCCTGATACGGCATTGGGCCCGCCAGCGGATCCAGTGCGACTTTGTGGATCAGGTGCGGGGTTTCTTCCGCGACTTTTTCGATTTCCACGCCGCCTTCGGTAGAGGCCATAAAGACCACGCGACGGGAGCTACGGTCAACCACTGCGCCGAGGTAAAGTTCTTTACCAATATCGGTCGCAGCTTCAACCAGAATCTGATTTACCGGTTGGCCATTGGCGTCCGTCTGGTAAGTGACCAGACGTTTACCCAGCCAGTGTTCAGCAAAAGCGCGAATGTCTTCTTTGCTGTTAACGACCTTCACACCGCCCGCTTTACCGCGGCCACCAGCGTGAACCTGACATTTTACTACCCATGGACCTGCGCCGATTTTAGAGGCAGCTTCTTCGGCTTCACGCGGAGTAGTACAGGCATAACCCACCGGTGCCGGTAAGCCATAGCGGGCAAAAAGTTGTTTTGCCTGATATTCATGTAAGTTCATGTGTTCTGTCCATCCTTCAGGTAATCGTTATCTTATAACCCGTAGGCCTGATAAGGCCGCAGACCTACGGGGCAGGTGATACTCTTTATAGTTACACGTCTAACAGCAGACGCGTTGGATCTTCCAGCAACTCTTTAATGGTCACCAGGAAGCCCACTGACTCACGACCATCGATCAGACGGTGGTCATAAGACAGCGCCAGATACATCATCGGCAGGATTTCAACCTTGCCGTCTACCGCCATCGGCCTGTCTTTGATGGCATGCATACCCAGGATGGCGCTCTGCGGCGGGTTGATGATCGGCGTAGACATCAAGGAACCGAACACACCACCGTTAGTGATAGTGAAGTTCCCGCCCGTCAGATCCTCGACCGTCAACTTGCCGTCGCGACCTTTCACTGCCAGTTCTTTGATATTTTTCTCAATGTCAGCCATACCCAGCAGGTCAACATTGCGCAGAACCGGAGTCACCAGGCCGCGCGGCGTAGAGACCGCCATGCTGACATCAAAGTAGTTGTGATACACCACGTCATCGCCATCGATAGAGGCGTTGACTTCCGGGAAGCGTTTCAGCGCTTCAACCACGGCTTTCACGTAGAACGACATAAAGCCCAGACGGATACCGTGACGTTTTTCAAACGCATCACCGTACTGCTTACGCAGATCCATGATTGGCTTCATGTTGACTTCGTTGAAGGTCGTCAGCATCGCGGTGGAGTTTTTCGCTTCCAGCAGACGCTCGGCCACGCGTTTACGCAGACGGGTCATCGGAACACGTTTCTCACCACGCGCACCCAGTGCAGGTTGAGCGGCAGATGCGGCTGCCGGTGCTTTGGCTTCCGCTTTCGCTGCCGGAGCTTTAGCCAGATGTTTTTCAACATCTTCACGAGTGATGCGGCCGCCGACGCCGGTACCATTAATGGCGCTGGCTTCGAGGTTATGCTCACCCAGCAGGCGACGAATCGCCGGGCTCAGGGCATCGTTATTCTGCTCGGAGAGCGAGGCCTGCTGGCGCTGCGCCGGAGTAGAATCTTTTTCTTCAGACTTGGCGCTGGTCTCTTTCCCGGCGCTGTTACCTTCACGCAGGCGACCGAGGATCTGGCGAGACGTGACGGTTGTCCCTTCATCTTCCAGAACCGCATCAAGAATACCGTCCGCTGATGCCGGTACTTCCAGTACCACTTTGTCAGTTTCGATTTCTACCAGCACTTCATCGCGCTTAACGCTATCGCCCGGTTTTTTATGCCAGGTCGCTACGGTTGCGTCAGCCACAGATTCAGGCAGGTCGGGAACAAGAATATCTACGCTACTCATTATTTATCCTTTATTTAATCGACGTTCAGCGCGTCATTTACCAGATCTTGTTGCTGCTTCTGGTGAACGGACATATATCCTACTGCCGGTGAGGCAGAGGCCGGGCGACCTGCGTAACGCAGAGCAGACCCAAATGGAATCACTTCACGGAAATGATGCTGGCTGCAGTACCATGCGCCCTGGTTGAGCGGCTCTTCCTGGCACCAGACAAAATCATGTACGTGAGCGTACTGTTTCAACACGTCCTGCATCGCTTTATGCGGGAACGGATAAAGCTGTTCGATGCGCACAATGGCAACATCTTTCTGACCATTCTTGCGGCGTTGCTCCAGCAGGTCGTAATAAACCTTACCAGAACACATTACAACGCGCTTCACGCCTTTCGGATCCAGCTCATCAATCTCGCCAATGGCTGGCAGAAACGCACCGTTAGCCAGTTCGTCCAGCGTGGACACCGCCAGCGGATGACGCAGCAATGACTTCGGTGACATCACCACCAGTGGACGGCGCATACCGCGCAGCGCCTGACGACGCAGCATGTGGTACACCTGAGCCGGGGTAGACGGGACGCAAACCTGCATGTTCTGCTCGGCGCAGAGTTGCAGATAACGTTCCAGACGCGCGGAGGAGTGCTCCGGACCCTGACCTTCATAGCCGTGCGGCAGCAGCATCACCAGACCACACATGCGGCCCCATTTCTGCTCGCCAGAGGAGATGAACTGGTCGATAACCACCTGTGCGCCGTTGGCGAAGTCGCCAAACTGTGCTTCCCAGATGGTCAGCGTGCGCGGCTCAGCCGTGGCGTAGCCGTATTCAAATGCCAGCACCGCTTCTTCAGACAGAACGGAGTCCCATACGCGGAACGTGCCCTGACCGTTATGCACGTGCTGCAATGGGGTGTAGGTTGAACCGTTCGCCTGGTTGTGGATCACCGCATGGCGGTGGAAGAAGGTCCCGCGACCAGAGTCTTCACCCGACAGACGAACCGGAATGCCTTCGTCTACCAGCGTGGCGTAGGCCAGATTCTCAGCGCCACCCCAGTCGAACAGCTTCTCGCCGGCAGCCATTGACTGACGGTCACCGTAAATCTTGGCGACGCGCGACTGCATTTCAACCGCTTCAGGTACGGTACTGATGCGTTTTGCCAGTTCCTGCAAACGCTTCATTTCAACCTTGCTCGGGTAGTTCTCATCCCAATCGTGGTTGAGGTACGGTGACCAGGTGAAGGAGTGCATGTTCATTGGACGCCACTCTTTCACCACGCATTCACCCGCATCTAACGCATCACGATACAGGTTGACCATTTCGGTCGCGTCTTCCAGCGTAACAACTTTATCGGTTTCCAGTTTGTCAGCGTAGATTTTGCGCGGAGTCGGGTGTTTTTTGATTTTCTGATACATCAGCGGCTGGGTTGCGCTCGGCTCGTCGGCTTCGTTATGGCCGTGACGGCGGTAGCACACCAGATCAATGAACACATCGCGTTTAAAGGTATTACGGAAATCCAGCGCCAGACGCGTCACGAAAGCGACCGCTTCCGGGTCATCCGCATTGACGTGGAAAATCGGCGCCATCACCATCTTACCAATGTCGGTGCAATACGGCGTGGAACGCGCATCCAGTGGGTTAGAGGTGGTGAATCCGACCTGGTTGTTGATAACGATACGAACGGTGCCGCCGACTTCGTAGCCACGCGCTTTCGACATGTTCAGGGTTTCCTGAACCACGCCCTGCCCGGTTACCGCTGCGTCACCGTGAATGGTGATCGGCAGAACTTTATTGCTGCTCGGCTCATCCAGTCTGTCCAGACGCGCACGAACGGAACCGATAACCACCGGGCTGACGATTTCCAGGTGCGACGGGTTAAACGCCAGCGCCAGGTGAACCAGACCGCCTTCGGTTTCGATATCCGATGAGAAGCCCATGTGGTACTTCACGTCACCGGTACCGAGGTGCTCTTTATGTTTGCCCGCAAATTCGTCGAACAGTTCTTGTGGACGTTTACCCAGCACGTTCACCAGCACGTTCAAACGACCACGGTGCGCCATGCCCAGAACCACTTCACGCGTGCCGCTGTTGCCGGCATGGCGAATCATCTCTTTGAGCATCGGAATTAACGCATCACCACCTTCCAGCGAGAAGCGTTTAGCACCCGGGAACTTGGCCCCCAGGTAGCGCTCCAGACCTTCTGCTGCGGTCAGTTCACTGAGGAAACGTTTTTTCTCTTCGCCACTGAACGCCGCGCGACCGGATTCGATACGCTGTTGAAGCCAGCGTTTCTCTTCGGTGCTGGTGATGTGCATGTACTCGGCGCCAATCGGGCCGCAGTAAGTTTGCTTCAGTGCTTCCAGTAACTCGCCCAGCTTCATCGTATCTTTGCCACCGGCAAAAGAACCGACGTTAAAGCTTTCCTGAAGATCGGCTTCGGTCAGATCGTGGAAAGACGGATCCAGATCGGCCACGTTTTCTTGCTGCCACAGTCCCAGCGGATCGAGATTCGCATGCTGATGGCCGCGGAAACGGTATGCGTTGATGAGCTGCAGGACTTTAACCTGCTTCACATTGGCATCAGGGTCGGAAATAGAAGAGTAACGTGGGGTAGCCAACGCCTGACGACGGAAATAATCACGCGTTTTTGAATGGAGTTGATCCGGTTTGACTCCGGTACCAGGTAACTGCTGGAACGTCGAACGCCAGTTAGCATCTACCGAGTCAGGGTCGGTTAAGAAGTCTTCATAGAGCTGTTCTATCCAACTCTGGTTCGAACCAGAGAGGTAAGAAGAGTCCAACCAGGCTTTCAAAGCGCTGTTCTGCATCGTGATCCCTTAAGCATCTTTTCTGCTTATTTAATACTCTAAATAGTTCACGTTTCAGGAAGGCGGCAAGCTTGCGAATCCCAGGGAGCTTACAGCCAGTAAGTGACCGGGGTGAGCAAGTGCAGCCAACGCACATGCAACCTGAACTATGACGAGTATTTCGCCGTGGATACTACCACGCATACGCGTATGCGTGCCGGGGTTCACTTGCGAGCTCTTTTTGTTTGGCTCGCGAAGGAACCTTTAAAAACTGTCAGAGATAAGAGGCAGTTTTTAGAGGTTTCCTGCATTAACGATTTGCCTGATGGCGCTTCACTTATCAGGCCTACAGGTACAATCCCGTAGGCCGGATAAGACGTTTACGTCGCCATCCGGCAACAACAACTTATGCACTACGCTTCAGCAGCATCGACTTAATATGGCCGATAGCGCGCGTCGGGTTCAGCCCCTTAGGACATACACTGACGCAGTTCATGATGCTATGGCAGCGGAATACGCTGAAAGCGTCACTTAAACCTTCCAGGCGACTGTCGGTCTCGGTATCGCGACTGTCAATCAGGAAGCGGTACGCAGCCAGCAGACCCGCCGGGCCAACAAACTTGTCCGGATTCCACCAGAATGACGGGCAGGACGTTGAGCAGCATGCACATAAAATACATTCATACAGCCCATCGAGCTTCTCACGCTGCTCAGGCATTTGTAAATGCTCACGAGCCGGTGGATTTTTCCCATTATTCAACAAGTAAGGTTTAATCTTCTCATACTGTGCGTAGAATTGCCCCATGTCTACCACCAAATCGCGCACCACCGGTAAACCCGGCAACGGGCGGATGACAATTTTTTTGCCCGGCTGATTCAGCGCAGAAATGGGTGTGATACAGGCCAGACCATTTTTGCCGTTCATGTTCAGGCCGTCGGAGCCACAAACGCCTTCACGGCAAGAGCGACGGAACGACAGTGACGGGTCTTTTTCCTTCAGCTGCATCAACGCATCCAGCAGCATCATGTCGCGACCTTCTTCCGCTTCCAGGGTGTAATCCTGCATATGCGGAGCATCGTCTACGTCCGGGTTATAACGATAAACTGAAAACTCGAGTTTCATTGTCCTGTCTCCGCATTAATAAGTACGAATCTTCGGCGGGAATGCCGGGCGCAGTTTCGGTTCCATGTTGACCTGACGTCGTGTCATGGATTCCGATTCTGGCAGGTACAGGGAATGGCACAGCCAGTTTTCATCGTCACGTTCCGGGAAGTCGAAGCGGCTATGCGCGCCACGGCTTTCGGTACGGAAGTTTGCAGACACCGCCGTGGCGTAAGCAGTTTCCATCAGGTTATCCAACTCCAGACACTCAACGCGCTGGGTGTTGAACTCGCTGGAGGTATCATCCAGACGGGCATTTTTCAGGCGCTCACGAATCACCTTCAGCTCTTCAAGACCCTTCGCCATCGCGTCACCTTCACGGAATACCGAGAAGTTATGCTGCATACATTCCTGCAGCGCTTTACGGATGACCACAGGATCTTCGCCGTCACGGTTGCCGTTCCAGCGGTTCAGTCGTTCCAGAGAAGCATCAATCTCGTCTTCTGTTGCATCGCGAAGGTCACCCTGCTCGGCGATAGATTCCTGCAGATGCAGACCCACCGCACGACCGAACACCACCAGATCCAGCAGCGAGTTGCCGCCCAGACGGTTGGCGCCGTGAACCGATACGCAGGCGATTTCGCCCACCGCAAACAGCCCAGGAATCACTACGTCTTCGCCCTGCTCGTTCACGGTCAGCGCCTGGCCGGTCACTTTGGTCGGCACGCCGCCCATCATGTAGTGGCAGGTTGGGATAACCGGAATAGGTTCTTTCACCGGGTCAACGTGAGCAAAGGTACGGGAGAGTTCAAGGATGCCCGGCAGACGGGACTCAAGAACCTCTTTACCCAGATGGTCGAGTTTCAGCTTGGCGTGTGGGCCCCATGGACCGTCACAGCCACGACCTTCACGGATTTCGATCATGATAGAACGCGCCACCACGTCACGACCCGCCAGGTCTTTCGCATTCGGGGCATAACGCTCCATAAAGCGCTCGCCGTGTTTGTTCAGCAGGTAACCGCCTTCACCACGGCAACCTTCAGTGACCAGAACCCCTGCCCCGGCGATACCGGTTGGGTGGAACTGCCACATTTCCATATCCTGCACCGGTACACCGGCACGGATTGCCATGCCAACGCCGTCACCGGTATTGATATGCGCGTTGGTGGTGGACTGGTAAATACGGCCTGCGCCGCCGGTCGCCAGCACGGTGGCGCGGGCTTTGAAGTAAACCACTTCACCGGTTTCGATACACAGCGCGGTACAACCGACCACTGCGCCATCGGCATTTTTCACCAGATCCAGCGCGTACCACTCAGAGAAAATGGTGGTATGGTTTTTCAGGTTCTGCTGATACAGCGTGTGCAACAGCGCATGACCGGTACGGTCAGCTGCTGCTGCAGTACGTGCCGCCTGCTCGCCGCCGAAGTTTTTCGACTGGCCACCAAACGGACGTTGATAGATAGTGCCATCGTCAAGACGCGAGAACGGCAGGCCCATATGGTCCAGTTCCAGAATCGCTTCCGGGCCGGTCTTACACATATATTCAATCGCGTCCTGGTCACCAATGTAATCCGACCCTTTAACGGTGTCGTACATGTGCCATTCCCAGTTATCTTCATGGGTATTACCGAGCGCAACGGTGATGCCACCCTGCGCGGAAACAGTATGGGAACGGGTTGGGAACACTTTGGAGAGCAGCGCACAGGTCTGGCCGCTCTGGGAAATTTGCAGCGCCGCGCGCATACCTGCGCCACCGGCACCAATCACAACAGCATCAAATTCTCTGACTGGCAGTTTCATTACACACCCCACACCACAACGAATCCATAAATGACGTAAACCACCAGTGCAACGACAATCGCCAGTTGCAGAATCAGGCGCACGGCCAGTGGTTTAACGTAGTCGGTCAACACCTGCCACATGCCAATCCAGGCATGAATCAAGATAGAAAACAGTGCCAGCAGGGTGAAGACTTTGGTGAATGCCGATGAGAAGAAACCGGTCCAGATTTCCCAGGTCAGCGTGCCACTGGTGGCGAAGAAGCCGACCATATAGATGATGTATAACGTCAGAACGATAGCTGTAGCACGGACCAGAATGAAGTCATGTACGCCGTTGCGTCCTAATGCGGAGGCGTTGCTTACCATACGAGGACTCCTGCGAGAAGTGAAAGCACGACAATGATAACAAAAGAAATTTTGGCAGAACGCGTCCCTGCTTCGAGGGTTTCTTCGATGTAGCCAAAATCCATCAACAGATGGCGAATGCCCATGACGGCGTGGTAGGCCAGCGCTATCAGAATTCCCCACAGAATTAACTCCACAAAGAAGTTATTCATAATGGAAGACGCCGCGAGGAAACCTTCAGGGGAGGAAAGGCTGGTACCCAATAACCACAACAGTATCCCGACCGCCACGAAGGTGATCACTCCAGATACGCGATGGAGAATGGACGCTATCGCCGTGATTGGGAACCGAATCGTTTGCAGATCCAGATTGACAGGTCTTTGTTTTTTCACATTTCTTATCATGAATAACGCCCACATGCTGCTCTTATTATTCCCTTTAGACTTCGGGTACAGAAGATGAAGACTCCTGTTGCCTGAAAGACGACGGGATTTCCTTCCTCCGGTCTGCGTGCGGGTCAGACAGCGTCCTTACTATAACTACGCGTCATATAAAACACTGCTTCCAGTTGCTAAAACGACACGTTACAACGCTGGTTGGCTCGGGATTGCAGGGTATTCCGGAGACCTGGCGGCAGTATAGGACGTTCACAAAATCATTACAATTAACCTACATATAGTTTGTCGGGTTTTATACCGAACAGTGACATAGGTCACGATAACAACATTATTTTAATTTTTAATCATCTGATTTGACAATCATTAAACAAACTTGTTACAAACGACACCAGAAAAAGCATATAATGCGTAAAAGTTATGGGGTCACTCTTTCACCGATGAGTAAGTTATGTAACAGTGTGGAAAGGTTGACCAATGAATTCAGGACAGTTATTAGTGTAGACAGGTTTAATAATTCGGATTGCTAAGTTGTTGATTTGTTGCTAATTCACCATGAGTTAACTGATTTACCTGCAAGCGCCCATTGCTCTGTACCCTGGTTTTCTCCTCTTCGCAGAGCGGCGAGCCGAATAACAAAGTGGTAACGGTTAATTGATGAGTTGAAACAGATCTCACCTGAGTAGTCTTAAGCAATAAGGCGCTAAGGAGACCGTAAATGGCTGATACTAAAGCAAAACTCACTCTAAACGGTGATACTGCTATCGAACTGGATGTGCTAAAAGGCACGCTCGGTCAGGACGTTATTGATATTCGTAGCCTTGGCTCAAAAGGCATGTTTACTTTTGACCCAGGTTTCACCTCTACCGCATCCTGCGAATCCAAAATTACGTTCATCGACGGTGACGAAGGTATTTTGCTGCATCGCGGCTTCCCGATTGACCAGTTGGCAACCGAATCTAACTATCTGGAAGTGTGTTATATCCTGCTGTACGGTGAAAAACCGACGCAGGAAGAGTACGACGAGTTCAAAACCACGGTCACTCGCCATACCATGATCCACGAGCAGATCACCCGTCTGTTCCACGGTTTCCGCCGCGACTCCCACCCGATGGCCGTGATGTGCGGTGTCACCGGGGCGCTGGCTGCGTTCTACCACGATTCTCTGGACGTGAATAATCCGCGCCATCGTGAAATTGCCGCCTTCCGTCTGCTGTCCAAAATGCCGACCATGGCCGCAATGTGCTACAAATACTCCATCGGCCAGCCGTTTGTTTACCCGCGCAATGATCTGTCTTACGCCGGTAACTTCCTGAACATGATGTTCTCCACGCCGTGCGAAAAATACGAAGTGAATCCGATCCTGGAACGCGCAATGGACCGTATTCTGATCCTGCACGCCGACCACGAACAGAACGCCTCAACCTCTACCGTACGTACCGCGGGCTCTTCCGGCGCTAACCCGTTTGCCTGTATCGCTGCCGGTATTGCTTCCCTGTGGGGACCGGCACACGGCGGCGCAAACGAAGCTGCACTGAAGATGCTGGAAGAAATCAGCTCGGTTAAACACATTCCAGAATTTGTGCGCCGCGCGAAAGACAAAAATGACTCTTTCCGCCTGATGGGCTTTGGTCACCGTGTTTACAAAAACTATGACCCGCGCGCCACCGTGATGCGTGAAACCTGCCATGAAGTGCTAAAAGAACTGGGCACTAAAGATGATCTGCTGGAAGTGGCGATGGAGCTTGAGCACATCGCGCTGAACGACCCGTACTTCATCGAGAAGAAACTGTACCCGAACGTCGACTTCTACTCCGGTATCATTCTGAAAGCGATGGGCATTCCGTCTTCCATGTTCACCGTAATCTTTGCCATGGCGCGTACCGTTGGCTGGATTGCTCACTGGAACGAAATGCACACCGACGGCATGAAAATCGCCCGTCCTCGTCAGCTGTACACCGGCTACGACAAGCGTGATTTTAAGGCTGATATTAAGCGCTAATTCTCTGCCGGATGGCGCTATCGCTTATCCGGCCTACGTTTTTATTTCCGTAGGCCGGATAATCCGCATCTTGCTATGCCCGGCACATTCTTTCTTTTTCTTGACTCCCGTTGTTTTCATCCAGCTTTCTCTATGATTTACTGAGTGTTACTTAATGATACTCAGGAGCATGGGATGCCTGTTTTGCAGTGGGCCGCATTGTTTGTGCTGTCATTACTTCTTTCCCTGCTCTTTTTGTTTATCCATCTCCCGGGACCGCTACTGCTCGGTTCAATGATCGTTGGCATATTGTTCAGTTTGCGTGGCATTGCCCTGCACCCGCCTCGCTGTACCTTTCTTGCTGCGCAGGCCATTCTCGGCTGCATGATTGCGCAAAACCTCACCGGCTCCATTTTTACAACGCTGGCGGCACACTGGCCGGTGGTGATTGCCATCCTGCTGGCGACCCTTATCTCCAGCACCGCAATAGGCTGGTTGTTGGTTCGCTACAGTAAGCTGCCGGGCAATACCGGCGCGTGGGGATCTTCACCCGGCGGTGCGGCGGCAATGGTTGCGATGGCCCAGGAATATGGCGCCGATATCCGTCTGGTGGCGTTTATGCAGTATCTGCGCGTGCTATTGGTGGTTGGCGCTGCGGCACTGGTCACCCGACTGGTAATGGGCGATCGGGCGCAAGCGGTCAGCGAGCAAATGGTCTGGTTTCCGCCGCTGAGCAGCAATTTGTTCAGCACCCTGTTGCTGGCCGTGGTGGCTGGTACTGCCGGACGCTTACTGCGTATACCTTCAGGCGTGATGCTGCTGCCGATGCTGGCTGGCGCGCTGCTGAACGCAGGCGGCGTGATGGTGATTGAACTGCCGGAATGGCTGCTGGCGATAGCCTATATGGCCATCGGTTGGCAAATTGGTCTCGGTTTTGACAAGCAGATTTTTTTTATGGCGCTGCGCCCGTTGCCACAGATCCTGTTGTCCATTTTTTCACTGATGGCGATTTGCGCCGCTATGGCCTGGGGACTGGCGCATTACATGCAGATAGATTTTCTCACTGCCTATCTGGCGACCAGCCCAGGCGGAGTGGACTCCGTCGCGGTAATTGCCGCAGGGAGCCACGCCGATATGGCGCTGATCATGGCGATGCAAACCCTGCGACTGTTCAGCATTTTGCTCACCGGGCCGGCCATCGCCCGCTTTATCTCGGCACATGCGCTGAGAAAACCGCCGTCTTAACGCGGGGCGTTAATCCGGGTGCCCAATCTCCGTCACGGTCGTTCCGGATTTATCCACGGTAAACATAAACTCGGTCATACCACCCGGAAAATTCTGCGTAATATGCAGATTGTTTTTGCCTTTCCAGACATATTCCACGAGATCCGTATCCCCAAGATTTTCTATTTTACGATCCTTACCTGGGGTCAACGTGGGTGTCAGGTTTTGACGGTCCGACCGTGCTTTTCTCAGTGCCTGATACGTTTCTTCCAGCGTCATGGCAGGATAAAAACAACGAGTCTGGGCTCCGTGTTCATAAATATATTCCATATCCCGCGGTCCGGACTCACATTGAGGGGCTACCGATTCAGCAGCACTGGCCGACGCGGCAAAGAAACCGGCTGTTGCGATAAGTAAGGCGGTACAAAAATAACGATTAACATCCATATTCCACTCCTGCTCATTTCCCTGAAGTCGTCTATCATCAGGAAAGTATCTGTAAATCACAGATACTCCTGAAAGCAAGCAGTTTAAGCAATGTAAATGTCTTACACAACAATTAAACAACCAGATTCCTAGCCATCAATCCGATAGCTAGTTTAAATTATACTTAAAGCCAACCCTTATCTGATATTCATTTTTTGTATCATTGCCATCCTGGTATTTATCCAGATAGCCAAGTTCGAAAAACGGATAAAACCGTGGCGTGGTATGAAAGTTAAAAACAAAGTTATGCTGGAGCGTATGATTTTTTCCGTTGGCATAAACGAATTTATCACCATGGGTTTTACTGTAGTACGTCGGATTATATTGCACCCAGAAATTTGGGGTGAAGTATTTTGTTAAATAAATATCAACACGGTGCTCTGAGGAATCATCCCAGTCACCCTGCAATGTTTCGCTGTCATGATTCTGATGATTATAGCGGTAACGTAATACCGCACCCAACGTAGGATCAAAGTGATAACCTACGCCGAAGTAAGGATCGACGCGAGAGCCTGCGGATTCCCAGTGAAAAACGATGCCTGGCTCAAGCCAGAACTGACTATCTCCGAGTGGAAAAGGTTTATTAAATTCAGCCTCCTGATAGCTACTTTTCCACTGCTCCATATTTTTACCTAAATCAGCATCAGTCTCAAAACTCCAGTACATACGCTTAAATATACTGTCAGGATCCTGCACTACACCGGTTAGCATCAGCCTTTGTAAAAACCCCTTGCTGGCAGTGCGATATTGCGTTCTTGGCGCGAAGTAGACGGTAGTAAAGGGTGTCGACGTTACCTGCGGAGTCGTCGTTGTATTAACATTATTATCCGCAAAAACACCAGCGGAAGGCATGAGCAATACGGCCAATAATGTGGCCTTATTAATATAATTGTTGTTCACTTTATAATCCTTGCCGATACAGAGATAAAATCCCCCTACCTAATAAAGATATAATTATTTAGCAGAGGGGTGGGTAATTACCAGTAACTATTCCAGCATGACGTTGCTCGAACGAGTGCCTCCATCAGAAAATAATCCCCCCAGGCACAGCATTCATTGACCCCGATATTACCTTTAAAGTAATAAACAGAATGTTTTAATAATCCTTCGCCGGCTTTATGCGTAGTATTGAGATAACCATCAAGCATCCGCTCAATCATGCGTAATGCCAGAGTTTCATAGCTTTCACGATCTGGATGCGTCACGGGTAGTTGTTTCACCAGTTCCAGCAACGCGCAAGCGAGAATAGCGCCGGCGGAACTGTCCTTTTCACTGTTGGGATCGGTCAACGCCAGATCCCAGTAGCAAATCAGATCTTCCGGTAGGCGATTGATAAAGTAGTTTGCCAACGTCTGGCTCAGTTCCAGCAGTTTATCATCACCGGTATACAGGTAGTTCAGCAGAAACCCGTACACTCCCCAAGCCTGCCCTCGTGACCAACAGGAATCATCGGAGAAACCCTGGTGGGTATTCCCGAATCGCGGCTCGCCGGTATCAACATCCATGTAATACGTGTGAAACGTCGAACCATCGTCACGCACAATATAGCGTCTGGCTTGTTCAATATGCATCTTCGCTGCCTCGGCATATCGCGGATCGCCGGTTAACTCACTCGCCTGGTACAGCAGCGGCAGATTCATATTACAGTCGATGATCATCCTGCCCTGTTGTTCGGGATTATCCAGTTCTCCCCAGGCCTGAATAATGCCGCATTTGTCGTTATAACGCTCCATCAACGCTTCCGCCGCCTGCAGCACGATATACTTCGCTTGTCGATCACCGGTCAATTTAGTGGCAGCAATACAAGACAGGCTGTACAGAAAACCCAAGTCATGGTGATTGGTGCAATCACGTGTGGCGATACGCTTGCCAAAGGAATGAACGTGCTGTTCCGCCAGCGCACGGTACGCTGACTTTCCCGTCCATTCCCAGGCCAGCCACAGTTGCCCGGTCCAGAAACTGGTCGTCCATTCCTGATTGTCGATTATCGGGTACACGCTATTTTTGCAAGCAGCATCAGGAAATCGCTGACCAAAATAAGCGCTGTTTCTATCGATAGCATTTAAAATGATTGGCATCGCTTCACGTATTTTCAGCGCAATGGCCGCCCTTTCTCCGGAGCGAAGGGCGTAGTGGGCAATCGATTCTTTACGGATAAACTCAGACATAATTCTCTCGTTTTCTCTGCTTTAGTGAATAGCTTCTTGCCCCTGGGGCGAAGTGATGGCGGCTTTTTTATGCTGATAACAGGTTGATAGCGTGATGGCTGATATTCCGGTAAATACCAGCGCAATCACCCCCATAATCAAATAGGTATGTTCAAAACCGATGGTTTGGTAGGCATAGCCAGCAGGTGGCGCCACGACGATGGAACCGACGTAAATCATGGCTTGATAACCCAGCAGGTACATTGTCGCGTTGACGCGTTTGTCGAAGTGCTCGGCAATATACTTAAAGACCGAAACCAGGATTAACGCAATTTCGATTCCGTATAGTGGTTTGACCAGGCAGATAATCAGTGGATCGTTGGTTAAACCAGAAATAATCAGGCGCAAGCTGATAACCAGTCCAGTCAGGATCATCCCCTGCTTTGCGCCAATGCGGTTGATAATGGCAGGAACCAGCATCATGCCGAAGAACTCAGCCGCAGACTGTGCGGTACTCATATAGCCAAACATCGCATTCCCTTCTTCTTTAGTGCTAAAGAAGGTGACGAAATAGCGGGAAAACTGCTGC
>NZ_SZWV01000068.1:0-29907 GCF_005280945.1 Citrobacter sp. wls718 | reverse complement strand
GGCGATAAACATCATCCACGCCACACCCGCAATATACAGCGCAAAGGTCCAGAACTTTTTATTACGCAGCAACTGGAACACATCACCAATTACAATCTTATCCTTCGACAGGACGTTATTCTCTTCCTGACCGAAATGATCGACTTTCAGCGTCAGCAAAACGGCAAACATGCACAGAGCGGACACGGTGCTGATAACAAAGTTAATTTTTGGCGAAATATTATAGAGAAAACCGGAGAATGATGATGCTGTCGCCCAGCCCAATGCCGCCCACATGCGGATGCGGCCAAACTCCATGTCATACAGGCGGCTAAAACGGTCAACATAGGACTCTTCCGCCGCCACACCGGCATACCAGCCAAGGCTGAAAAAGAGTGCTCCGACGATCATCCCGCTGACGAAATGCGTTTGTAGCAGAGGTAAGTAGCACCAAATATAAAACGGAGCCATCAGTGCCGACACGATGCAGACAAAATAGAGCAGATGCTTTTTCATGCCCATTTTATCCATGATATAGCCGTATACCGGTTTGATGATCACAGCAAATACGCCGTTAACGGCAAATACGGTGCCGATCTCTACGGCATCCAGCCCGGCTTTATCTCCCAGCCAGATAGCGTAAAGGCCAAAACTTGCCGCCCAGGTAAACGTAAATAAAAAAACAAACAGACTAAGTTTGATGTATGCCGAACGCGTCGACTGAACAGGGTTCATCATTATTTTTCTCCGCACATGCGTCAGTTATTTTATTTCCAGCATTTTCGAATCCAGCTTCAGCACCTGACTGCCGCAGTCGAACGCCATGATTACCGGCGGCGGTAAAGACGAATGCATCGTGGCATTGATGGCGCAGGCCAGCCAGTGGGTGCCCGGCGTGAGCGTAGTGCTCAGACAAGGGATCTCTGCCGGTGAGGCAAACACAATATTGCTATTTGGCGGCGTGGTAACCGTCAGTGGCTGGCGCGTTGCCAGAAGATCAACCACCTGACACACACCGCTACTGGTGGTAAGCGTTAGCTGGTTTTCCGTGGTTTCGTTATGCGTGAGTTGGTGACGATTAACCGCAAATCCGCCTTCCACACAATCCAGAGTTCGCTGAGTCTCTACGCGATGAATACGAACATGCCCGTATTCATAGGGAATAAGCCAGGTCGTGACAATGACATCTGTCCACGGACGCCACACGCTTCGAATCAACGCGTCCGTCATTTCAACAGACTCGCACTCACGGCGCCCACGCCAGTAGTTGTCCTGTTCACTGAACATCAGCATGGAGTCGCAGGCGGCATGGTTCAGGCCATAGATCCCGCGTTCGAGGGTAAAACCAAAATGGCTGGAGTAGGCAAACTTGCCGTACTTAGCATCAAAGTTAACGAAGTTATTACGATCGTACTGCCCGGACATCAGCAGCGTGGCATGGCGGTTGTCATCGCTATGGAGAATAAATTGCCCGGCTTCCTTGATGGGATGCACAATGTCCAGCTCAGGCAACTCTGCAGGTTCTGCCTGCCAGAATGCGCTCTCCTCCGGCAGCGCCAGAATCAGTAATGCTTTGCACGCCCAGTACGGCGAACCGGGGCTGTTGTAATCTTCAGTCATCACCAGATTAGGGTAGGTATAACCGAGAGAAAATAACCCGTCGTGACCAATAAACGGTTGTGACATCCACCAGTCGAGATGACGCAATATCAGCCCTTTGACCACCGGCGTAGAAAAGGCGTCCAGCCCGGTAAATGCTACCGCGCTCCAGAAAGCGACCTGTACAAAACGATAGGTCAGGCTGCGACCAAACGGAATGGCATTACCATCGCAGGTAAAATAGTGGATGTAATCTTTAGCAAACTGACGTGCTCGCTGGCGATAGCGCAGGCAGCGTTCCGGATCAACATCCTGCATAAAGTGGCTGTAGAGCAGGCTGTAAAAATGAAAACCGCTGGAAATATAATAATCACGTGGCTTGCCTGCGCCATCGGAATACCAGCCGCTACCCAGCCAAAAGGGTTCAATGGCATTGAGATGTTTATCAACTACCATCATATCGTAATGGCATCCCGCGCACTTCAGCCCTACCTGCACCAGCACGGGAAAAAAATGCCAGTTATTATCTGGGATCTGAATATCCGCACTCTGGCGCAACCAACACGCCAGATTGCGTTGTTCATCGGTTGTTAAGGAATCCCATAGCCCAGTATTCGGCAGCGCCAGCGCAAGACCAAAGGCGGCCATTTCTACACAGCGCTGATCGTTATCGACCAGATTCCCCCAATAGTGTGGATGTTCAGGATCGCTGCCGTGCCGAATACCGTTGATAAATGTCTCACGATAATCACTCGCCTCTCCCCCGTTCAGTAACGGTGCCAGGAGCCACAGCAGACGAGCGAAGCCCTCTATTCCAGCAATATCCTCCGGGTACTGTGCAGATGTGTCGCCGATGTCCAGCCGTGTATAACTGCGTGTGAGATAGGGGATGGCGGATGCCAACCACTGCTGCGCCTTGTCTGCATACTCTTGCCTTTCCTGCATAATGAAACCTCGTTTCATTTGATGAAGTATTGGGCGCATAATAAGGATTTGGGCAGATACACAAATGTGATAATTGTCTTATTCCCGCACAACACTGGTTATGAAGAACAACATTCATCGGTTATGTGCGCTGAAAATTCCATTACAGTGATAAAAATATAAGTTTATTCACATCACCGGGTGAGACAGAAATGCAGCAGACGGAAGACAGTAGCTATCTTGAGCACATTAGTCTCAATGATAAATCGATTTACTTTAATCGGATGAAGGATATGCCAGCCAACTACTATCACTGGCATCAGTGTGTGGAGATTTTGTCAGTCTCTCAGGGGGTCGGTATCGCGCTCATGGAGCACCAGCAGTACACCGTCAAACCCGGGCGTGTTTTTATTTTCCCACCGGGAAAGCTACATAAAGTGTATGTCGAACAGGATGCGCGCAATATTTATCACCGTACCACCCTGCACTTTAACGGCCCGCAGATTGAACAGTACCTTCGAGATTTTCCGCGCCAGCAAATGCTGCTGCGCCAGTTGTGTGCCCGGGGAGAGAAAGCGCGGGTGTTTGATGTTGGCGACGTGCAACCGGTCATTGAAACGCTGCTGTGTCGCTTTGAAGAACAACTCAAAAGCCAGACCTTTAGCATCAGTGATAGCGCATTTCTGGTGATGCAACTCATTAGCCTGCTGCCGCATCAGGCACAAGCGACGGGACAAAATACCTTTTCAGTCAGTATTATCCGCTGGATCGAAACTCACTTTCACGAACGTTGCTCGCTGGAAGATATTGCCCATGAAATGGGCTGCTCGCGCGGGCATGCATCTCGCCGTTTTCATGAAGAAACCGGCGGTACCATCCAGGAATATCTGATGATGCGCCGCATTCGTCAGGCCTGTGAACTGCTGCTGCACACCGGCAGTTCAGTACGAGAAATTGCCGGCAAGGTCGGTTTCTCCGAATACGCCTGGTTTATTACCTGTTTTCGCAAGAATATGGGCAAAACGCCGCTGCAATATCGCAAAACATATGCTTCGGTATAGTTCTACTTTTGACAACCCGGACACCAGTAAAATGGTCTTGACGACAGCATCGTTCTTTCAATAATCCCGCCGCATCGCTCGCAGGCTTCACCGTCGCGATGAAAGACTTTAAAGCGAAACAGCGCCCCGTGATGCTTATTCTCATCAGCCAGTCCACGAGTGTTATAGGATAAACGCGGAATATCGAGCAGCGCCTGCGCCAGCGCGTCCAACTGTTGTTCGCTCAGCTGCGACGCTTTATGTTGCCCCGTCAGCCCAACCTGCCAGAGGATCTCTACCCGCAGGTAGTTACCCAATCCCGCGAGAAACGCCTGATCCAGCAGCAGGCCGGAAAACTGCCGATTGCGAAAACGCGGTGACAGCAGACGCGTTTTGACTTCAGCGGATGTTAAGTGCAGATCCAGCACGTCCGGCCCTACCCGCTGCAGGAAAGAGTGGGTAGTGAGCTGTTCTGGCGTCAGTATTTCGATATCCGACGCGCTATAGAGCAGGATAGTTTTATCGGCGGTTTGCAACCTGACGCGCAACACGCGGGTAGTCTCCGGGATATTCCCCGTGTCCACTACCCGCCAGACGCCGTACAGTTGATTATGGCTATATAACGTCAGACCATTGGAAAAATGGGTGAGTAAGGCTTTACCCCGCGTTTCGAGCTGGGTAATACGCTGCCCAATCAGTTGAGATTGATACGGTTTTAACTGCTCAAAGGCAAACCAGACATCCGCCAACGGTTTGCCTTTGACTGCCGCCTCCAGGGTATCCGCCGCGCGGCGGATCTCCGGGCCTTCAGGCATAATACTGTCCTTTGTTAATGTGTTGCACCGCCCGTCACGGCGATATCGCGCTCCACCTGTAACGCCGTGACGATGGCGATTTCCAGCGCACGACGCACCGTATCACTCGCCATACTTGGCGCACCGGGATGGACTGCGGCCTGCTGTGGAAGATAAGGGATATGAATGAATCCCCCCTTCACCGTCGGCGTATCTCGCAGTTTGTGCAGCAGCCCATACATCACGTGGTTACAGACGAAGGTACCTGCGGTTTGCGAAACCGATGCCGGAATACCAGCGCTGCGCATGGCCACCACCATGGCTTTGATCGGCAGTGTGCTGAACCACGCCGCCGGGCCATCGGCCACAATCGGTTCATCTACCGGTTGCTGGCCACGGTTATCCGCAATACGCGCATCGTCCACGTTGATGGCAACGCGTTCAACGGTGATGTCTGTACGACCTCCGGCCTGACCGACCGCCAGCACCAGCGACGGTGACAGCGTATCAATCGCACTATTGAGCACTGCCAGAGATTCGCCAAATACGCACGGCAGTTGGCGCGCCACGACGCGGCATCCAGCGATGATAGCATTGTCGAGCCCCGAGACCACTTCCCAGGAAGGGTTAACTGTCTCGCCGCCAAAGGGTTCAAATCCGGTGATTAATACCGTTTTCATCCTTCCTCCTTACAGGAACATCAGGAAATACATCAGGAACACGTTCACCAGCAACAGCAGGATGCCGGTCGGCACCTGCGCTTTAATCACCGCATTTTTATCCGGCAGCTCCAGCAGCGCCGCTGGCACGATGTTAAAGTTTGCCGCCATCGGCGTCATCAGCGTTCCGCAATACCCGGAGAACATACCAATTGCCGCCATCACCGCCGGATTGCCGCCGTGCTGCAAGACGAGGATTGGAATCCCAATCCCGGCGGTCACAATCGGGAAGGCGGCAAAGGCGTTACCCATAATCATGGTCAGCAACGCCATACCGATGGTATATACCGCTACCGCAATAAAGCGGCTGTCCACTGCCAGATATTCCTGCGTCAGATACGAAATGCCGCTGCCGACGCCCGCCGCCGTAAACAGCAGTCCGAGCGTGGCAAGAATTTGCGGCAGAATGAACGCCCAGCCGATGGAGTCCAGCAGACGACGCGCTTCCTGAATCGGCTGATGTGCCCGCTCATGGGTCATTTTAACCGCCATTGCCAGACCAATCAGCGAACCGGCGGTCATTGAAAACAGCGTCACCAGCGTGGCGTGATTCCCCGGCCCAAACAGCGCATTCTGTAAACCCGGAATATGATTGAACATCAGCACGCCGACAACAGTGACCACCGGGATCGCCAGCGCCGGGAAAAACAGCCGGTTGCCCAGTCGACTGGCGCTTTCTTCACGCTGTTGTTGCGTACGTTGATGGTAGCTGCCGAGCTTCACGCCGCCAAAACCGGCGATCAGCGCCAGTACGACCACCGCGATACCCACCGCGATATGCACCGTACGTTTATCGCCAAACAGTGAATAGGTCCAGTCACCCAGCAAAAACAGTAGACCGTACACGCCCCAGAACAGACCGGTGGTTAAACGCCGGGGGTTCGCTTTGTCCTGCCAGGACATCACGGCCACAATCAACAAGACCGCACCCGCCAGCCAGTAGAGATAGCTTTGCTGAAAATTCATTTCGCTTCTCCTTTCGCTGCGGCATTCGCTTTCGCGACTTCTCGTTGCAGATAGCTATCCAGCCGCCACAAGCGCGCACCGTGGATCAGGAAGGCACAAATCGCCGTTGGGATCCCCCACAGGGCAATGTGCAACGGCTCGGTCTGGATCCCGCCGGACTCCAGCATAAAGTTGTGCATGAAGATGATTGCCCCAAAGGCAACAAAGATATCTTCGCCGAAAAACAGCCCAACGTTATCGGTCGCCGCTGACATCGCACGCAGGCGATAGCGTACAGAGCCGGGCAGTTCACCGTGATTTTTCTCAGCGGCCCCTTCTGCCATCGGCGCCAGCAGCGGACGCACCATTTGCGGATGCCCCCCCAGACTGGTTAGTCCCAGCGCGGCGGTCGCTTCACGAATAAACAGATAGACAATCAGCAAACGGCCGCTGGTGGCGCTACGGATTTTCGCGATCCACGCCTGGGCGCGTTCTTTCAGGCCATGGCGCTCCAGCAGGCCGATGACCGCCAGTGGAATCAATAAGATAAACGGCAGGTTGCGGGTGTTGAGAAAACCTTCACCCAGTTTTTCGAGGATAGTGGCGATCGGCATATGCGCCGCCAACCCGGTGACGATCCCGGCAATGATAACCACCAATACCGGGTTAAAACGTAAAAGAAATCCGACCACGATGACGGCGATCCCCGTCAATGGCCAAAGAGAAATTACCTCTTCCATAGTTCATTCCTGTTAAAACTCGTCATACTTCAAGCTGCAGGTGCGTTGACTGCCTTCGTTCACCCCAGTCACTTACTTCTGTAAGCGCCTGGGAACTCACTCACTGGTCATCTTCCTGCAACTCGAATTATTTAGAGCTTATGTTGTTGTGTAATATGTTATTGTTTTGTATGGTAAATCTTATGCGCTAATTTCAATATTGCATGCATTAAACGCGCTGCGCAAACGGCGGGCAAAAGCGAGTGCGTGCTCACCATCACCATGAATACAGACCGTCTGTGCCGTGACGTTGGCCCATTCTCCGGTTTGGCTTTTTACTCTCCCGGACTGCACCATTTGTAAGGTTTGCGCCAACGCCTGCTCTTCGTCTTCAATCAGCGCCCCCGGCTGACTACGCGGAACCAGACTGCCATCCGCCTGATAGCCGCGATCGGCAAACACCTCCTGACGCGTCTGCAGACCATAATGCTCGCCGGCCCGAATCAGTTCGCTACCCGCCAGCCCCACCAGCACCAGCGACGGATCGCAGGCATGCACCGCCCTGGCGATGGCATCGGCTAACTGTGGATCCCTGGCGGCCTGGTTGTACAACATGCCGTGCGGTTTGACGTGGCGCATCACGCCACCTTCCGCCCGGGTTATCGCCGCCAGCGCACCGATTTGATACAGCATCTGGGCGTAAACCGTGTCGACGGGTAGGGTCATGGCGCTACGGCCGAAGTTTTCTCGATCCGGAAAACTGGGATGCGCCCCCACTGCTACGTCATTTTTTAACGCTTCACGCACGCTTGCCAGCATGGTTTGCGCATCGCCGGCGTGAAATCCGCAGGCAATGTTGGCAGAAGACACCAGTTGCAGCAGCACGGCATCATTTGCGCAGCCTTCACCGAGGTCTGCATTCAGATCAATTTTCATCGTTAAGTCGCCATGTTAATTGTTCCAGATAACGCTGCTGGTCGTGACGCGCCTTTAGCGCTTCCTCCAGCGAGCACTGAACAAAATGAATTGGCTGGCCGAGGGGAATTTGCGCCAGATGGTACATATCCGCCTCAATGATACAGGCGATACGTGGATAGCCCCCCGTGGTCTGGGCGTCGTTCATCAGCACAATAGGCTGGCCGTTATGCGGCACCTGCACCACGCCGGGAAGCAGACCGTGCGACAACAGTTCTCGATCGGTAGTGCGCGTTAGCGGTTGTCCCTGCAGGCGATACCCCATGCGGTTACTCTGCGGGCTGAGTTGCCATGGCGAACGCCAGAATGACGCCTGCGAAGCTTCATCAAACTCATGATACTCAGGTCCGGGTAACGCACGAATGCGGTTCCCCCACATGAGCTGTTTTACCCCCTGCGGTCCGCTGAACCGTCGCGTGGAAACGCCCACCGCCAGCCTGTCGCCATCGCGTAACAGACGTCCTTCCAGACCGCCGATGCCGACTTTCAGGTCGGTGCTGCACGACCCCATGACCTCGGGAACATCAATGCCACCCGCTATCGCCAAATAACTGCGCATGCCATGTTGCGGACGTTTTAGCGTCAGGCGTTGCCCAGCCTTCACCGGAAGTCGCCATCCGCTCCACACCGGGTTACCGTCTAAATGTGCATCACACCCCGCGCCGGTCAAAGCAAACCAGCTATCTGCATCAAACTCCACAACCAACTGGCCGAGCGTTATCTCCAGCGCGGCGGCATTTGCATCGTTGCCCACCAGCAGGTTGGCAACGTTCAATGCGGGCTTATCCAGCGCCCCACAGTGGCTGATTCCTGACTGGCGAAAACCGTGACGACCGCCGTCCTGGACGGAAGTGTACATACCGGCACGAATGATAGTTAACATACTCCCTCCTTCTGCGGTACAAAGCGCACGGTATCTCCTGGTCGTAACAGGATGGGTTCATCCCGGCGGGGATCAAACAACTTAATGGCGGTATGCCCTATCAGCTGCCATCCCCCCGGCGTGGCGAGCGGGTAGATACCGGTTTGTGAACCGCCGATACCGACCGAACCTGCCGGAACAATCAGACGCGGTTCCGCACGTCGCGGGGTATGCAGTTGTTCCGGTAAGCTCCCGAGATAGGGGAACCCTGGCTGAAAGCCTAAAAACCAGACCACATAGTCAACAGAAGCATGCAATTCAACGGCCTGCTTTTCGCTTAATCCACTGTGTTGTGCGACATCGGCCAGATCCGGTCCCTGCTTTCCGCCGTAGGTCACCGGAATTTCAATAAAACGCGACTCCGGCTCCAGTGCTTCACTCTCCTCCCACCAGCGTTGCAGACGTTCAATGGCATCCAGCGCCAGGGTTTGCGGATTACGCAGCGTCACCGTGATATTGTTCATACCCGGGATCACTTCAAGCACATTCGGGGCATCAACCAGGCGCTGAGCCAAACCCCAAATACGTTTCTGGGTCGCCAGCGTAATGGGGGGTTCCAGTTCCAGAACCACCGCAGTTTCACCTAACAGATAACAACGCGCTCGCTGCACTTTCGTCCCTCTTTTTACAACCTGATTCATTAGGCGGGGTTAGGAATATCGATAAACGATACATCCAGCTCGGTATTTTCATTCAGCCATTCACTTAACGCCCGGATACCGCCGCGTTCGGTGGCATGGTGTCCGGCGGCATAGAAATGCAGCCCCTGCTCACGGGCTGAGTGAATAGTTTGTTCTGAGACTTCGCCGGTAATAAATGCATCAACACCAAAACGGGCCGCGCTATCAATGAAGCTCTGCCCTCCCCCGGTGCACCAGGCAACGCGCTGAATTTTTTCCGGCCCGCTATCGCCACACCACAATGGTTTACGCCCTAAACGCGCCTCAATCCACGAGGCAAATTCTAGCCCCGGCACCGGCATGGCAAGTTCACCCCACGGTACCAACGGCTCAATTTCACCCATCACGGTAATGCCCAACAGCGCCGCCAGCTGTGCGTTGTTACCCAGCTCCGGGTGAGCATCCAACGGCAGGTGCCAGCCATACAGGTTGATGTCATTTTCCAGCAGCGTTTTCAGACGATGGCGCTTCATGCCACGAATTACCGGAGATTCGCCTTTCCAGAAGTAACCGTGATGAACGATGACCGCATCAGCGCCCAGGCGCACAGCCTCATCCAGCAAGGCCTGGCTTGCTGTCACGCCGGTCACGATTTTATGCACCGTCTCTTTGCCCTCAACCTGCAAACCATTCGGCGCATAGTCGCTAATCGCGGCGCTGTTCAGTTTGTCGTTGATCAGTTGTTCCAGCTCGGTGTTTTTCATCATCGCCCTCGTTGTCATAATTTCTGCCTGTCCAATCAGCAATACTGCTTATGTAAAATAGCGTCCCCGCCTCCATTCGTCGATAACCATTTCACTGACACATCAAGAAACACTCACTCGCCGTTTGAACGTAAATTGCTTACCACTACGTGATTTTATTCATGTATATTTATGCAATCAGACAGCATATTGCAAAAATAATCAGATCTGTATCAAAGTTATAACTTCAAGGAAACACGCTCACGCAGTACGTTCATCCTGGCGTGAGGCATTTACTTCGAGAATAGAATGAATAAACACGCATCTCAGCCACGCGCAATTTATTACGTCGTCGCGCTGCAAATTTGGGAATACTTCAGTTTTTACGGCATGCGCGCCCTGCTGATCCTGTATCTCACCAACCAACTCAAGTACAACGATACTCATGCGTATGCGTTGTTCAGCGCTTACTGTTCGCTGGTGTATGTCACGCCTATTCTTGGCGGATACCTGGCGGATAAGGTCCTTGGTAACCGTATGGCGGTGATGATTGGCGCATTGTTAATGGCGGTTGGACACCTGGTACTGGGTGCCAGTGAAATGGCGCCAGCGTTCCTATATTTATCTTTGGCGATCATTGTCTGCGGCTACGGTCTGTTTAAATCCAACATTAGCTGCCTGCTGGGTGAGCTGTATCACAACGACGATCCGCGCCGCGACGGCGGGTTCTCACTGCTCTACGCCGCCGGAAATATCGGTTCGATTATCGCCCCCATTGCCTGTGGCTATGTGCAGGAAGAATACAGCTGGGCGATGGGCTTCGCGCTGGCCGCAATTGGTATGCTGGCAGGACTGGTGATTTTCTTGTGCGGCAACCGGCATTTCGCCCATACAACCGGCGTCAACAAAACGGTCCTGTGTGCCAGAACGTTTGTTCTGCCAAACTGGGCCTGGCTGTTAGTGCTGCTGGTCGCCGCACCGCTGCTAATTACCGTTCTGTTCTGGAAAGAGTGGTCCGTATATGCGCTAATCGTCGCCACCGTCATTGGTCTGGCCGTTCTGGCTAAAATTTACCGTCAGGCACAAACGCAAAAGCAGCGCAAAGAACTGGGGCTTATCGTCACGCTAACGTTCTTCAGTCTGTTATTCTGGGCCTTTGCACAGCAAGGCGGCAGCTCCATCAGCCTGTATATCGACCGCTTTGTGAATCGCGATATTCTGGGATATTCCATTCCTACCGCCATGTTCCAGTCGGTTAACGCCTTTGCCGTGATGCTGTGCGGCATCGTGCTGGCCTGGGTAGTCAAAGAAAGCGTCAGTGGTAATCGTACCGTGCGCATCTGGGGAAAATTTGCCCTCGGCCTAGGGTTGATGAGCGCCGGATTCTGTATTCTGACCTTAAGCGCCCGCTGGTCCGCCGCTTACGGCCACTCCTCGATGCCGCTGATGGTGTTGGGGCTGGCGGTAATGGGATTTGCCGAACTGTTTATCGACCCGGTCGCCATGTCGCAGATTACGCGCATTGAGATCCCTGGCGTCACCGGCGTGTTAACCGGAATCTATATGCTGCTGTCCGGCGCTATTGCCAACTATCTGGCGGGGGTGATTGCCGACCAGACGTCACAAGGCGCGTTTGATGCCTCCGGGGCCATCAACTATTCCATCAACGCGTATATTGACGTCTTTAGCGAAATTACCTGGGGTGCGTTGGCCTGCGTGGCGCTGGTGCTGCTGATTTGGCTGTACCAGTCACTTAAATTTAAAAAACGCGCGCTGGCGCTAGAGTCCTGAGTTAACAGGCCCGATGATGTCATATGAGTCGGGCCTGTTTTTTATCAGACGGTTACGCATTATTCGCTGCCAAATCCTCTTCAGCCAAACCGGTAATCAGTAATACCATTTCGCGATCTATTCCTTGTGCCAGCATGGTTAGCGCAATACGCAACGCGGCTTCTTGCTTACCTTGCTGTAGTCCTTGTTGCAGCCCTTGTTGCAGTCCTTCCTGTACTCCATCTAACCGTAACCGCTCCGCAATAGTCATCAGCCTCTCCTTGTGTTGGGGGATCCGTTGCGTCATCTCTTGCATAAATTCAGTGAAACGAGATTCATCGCCGGATTGCAGAATGTAATTAAACATCGCCTGTAGCTGCGTGTCATTAGTGCAACCTGTTAGTAGCAGTGTGCTCAGTTGCTCTACCAGCCCCATCAAATCCCGCTGACGGATATGCTTTTGCATCAGTTCCAGCAACGCCATTCGCCTGTGAGCCATGATGTCGTCATCTGGCACAACCGTTATATCCACCAGCGGAAATGCGCTGGCATAAAGTTGCTTTGCCGCCACGGGATCGGCGAACGCATCCAACCAGCACAGTGAATACGGGTACGGGCTTCGACAGCCATGATAAAACAGCATCGGAATAACCAGCGGTAATTCCTTGTGCCCGGCGTCCAGATGGCGCTGCATAGCTGCCATCGCATAACGCAGCAGACGAAAAGCCATATGCGGATCGGCTGAACTCTGATGCTCTATAACAACATAAACATAACCATCGCCTTCGCGTGTGTGTAAAGACCAGAGCACATCGGAGTAGCGGGAACGTAAATCTGCGTCGATAAAGCTCTCTGACTCCAGTTTCAGCGTGGATAAATCGCAAAGCGTCCGCAGAGAAGCCGGAAGGTGAATGTCGAGGAAATCGCGCGCTGTTTCGGGATGGCGTAAAAATGTTTTGAATACCGCATCATGCGGTGTGGACGTCGCTGGCGTTGTCATCGTGTTCCGTCACCTGAAAGAAGATGACGGGACTTTACTGCCCGAGCGTGACGCGTGCATCCAGGCATTCACAGCCTTGCGTACACGCTCCAATTCTAAATGCGCCCGGCAGCAACGCATTCATGCTACCGGATGGTAGTACGCAGAAATCGACCGCACGCTCACCCCTTGCGTGCCGCCTCGTAGGCCGCCAGCGTCGCTAGCCTGGCCTGTTTATGATCTACAATCGGACGGGGATAATCGAGGGTAACCTGCGCTTTTTCTGCCCACGTCCACGGGTCGTGGATTGCTTTACCAGGTACCTCGTGCAACTCGGGAACCCACCGGCGGATAAACTCACCGTCGCGGTCGAATTTCTCCCCCTGAGTTGTAGGGTTAAAAATGCGGAAATACGGTGCAGCATCGGTTCCGGTAGACGCAGCCCACTGCCAGCCACCGTTATTGGCCGCCAGGTCGCCGTCGATCAGTTGCGACATGAAGTACTGCTCCCCTTTACGCCAGTCAATCAGCAGATCTTTCACCAGGAAGCTGGCGGTGATCATGCGTAAACGGTTATGCATCCAGCCGGTAGCGTTAAGCTGGCGCATCGCAGCATCAACAATGGGGTATCCCGTATTTCCCGTCTGCCACGCCTGAAGATGCGCCGCGTTGTTCTGCCATTGCACGCGGTCAGTCCAGCGAATAAACGGTTGATACCGACACAGCGCCGGATACCAGGTCATTAAATGTCGGTAAAATTCACGCCAGATAAGTTCATTTAGCCAAACGCTCCCGGCACCGCCCTCTAGCGCCTTCGGCTGTTCGACTAACAGACGGTTCAGGCATTGACGCGGCGACAACCCGCCCGTGGCCAGACTCGCAGACAAGCGACTGGTGCCTTCAATGGCCGGGTAATCACGCTGTTGCTCATAGTCACTCGCTGACTGCTGACAAAACTGGCGTAACTGCGCGATAGCCCGTTTTTCTTGCGCCGGGAAAAGTGCTGCATCAAAATCCTGCTGCGGATAATTCAGCGTGAGTGGCGTTAACGGCGCGGTGAGCGCCCCACTATCCCGCACCATTGGCGCGCTAACACATTCCGGAATGCCGTCTTTAATTCGCTTCAGCCAGGCATTTTTAAACGGCGTAAAGACTTTATACATTTCATGATTGCCGGTCATAACCGCGCCCGGGGGTAAGATCACACTGTCATCAAAGCCTTCGCACACGATGTCAGGCAACTGCTTCTCGACCCTTGCATCACGCTGCCGTTCGTTGATTTCATACTGATAGTTATAAAACAGTCGGCTGACGTCATGCTGCGCGCAAACACGTTTTACTGTCTCCACGCTGGCAGCAAAATCGGCAACTTCATGAAACAGCAGCGGGATCCCTTTTTCTGCCAACGCCGCATGTAGCGCATTCAACTGCACGCTGATAAACGCCGCCTGACGCGCAGACATATCATGCGCCGCCCATTGTTCTGGGGTGGCGATATATAGCGCCAGCACCCGGGCTGAACGATCCCGACACGCCGCCGCAAGAGCAAGATTGTCATGCAGGCGCAAATCACGCCGAAACCAGACCAGATGCGTGGTCATAAAACTCCCGCAGATAAATTAATTTTTGCCGCGCAAATCCAGAATTGCCGGCCAGAGTTCAAAATAACGTTGCCCGGACAGCCAGGTGTTCGGGTGCTCGGCCATATAGTGTTTGATGAGCATTAACGGTGCAAGCAGTGGCTGCGCTTCACGTCGATAGCTATCGATTATCGAGGTCAGTTCCTGACATTGATGCAGATCGAGTTGATTGCGGAAATAACCCTGAACGTGCATCAGGACATTGGTGTGATTACGTCGGGTTGCATTATTGAACAGCAAATGCGTCAGTCGTAAGCGGTACTCATTAAAAAACGCCTCAAGACTTTGCCATTCGTGGATGGCCGCAACGAAGGGGCCAAGTTCACGATACTCTGGCTGGGAATGCGCCAGCAGGATCAGTTTGTAGCGGGTGTGATAGTCAATCAACGCTCCGCGCGTTAGCCCCCGCTGGTGAAGCTTATACAGTTCATGCAATGCATAAATACGCACCAGGGCACTGTCGTCAAACGGGCAGGCTTCTCTGGCAGAACAACCAACCGCAGGTGCCGTAACACAGGTGTGGATACCCACAGGAATTCTCTTGCTCATCACGACTCCTTATCCGTTATTTGGGTAAGTGTAGACGTCCGTGCATAAAAAAACCGCCACATTGCTGTTGGCGGTTTTTTTAGCAATTACGATGACTTAATAGAAATCGCAGGTCGCTTTTTCAGCCTGATCCATCCACACCGGTTTATCACTGGTTTTCGACCAGACGCGGTGCAGGTAGCTGTAAAAACGGGCACGGTCTTTCCAGAACAGCATGACCGGCAGCGCCAGCACGCCCGCCACGACGGCGAAAGTACGGCGTAATAAGACAATGTGCGCTGGATATTCTTTATACAAGTCCATAATCCTCTCCCCTATATCTGTTCGGTGAATAGCACCGGAAAATAAATTTGGTTAACTGATGAAAATAATACCGCCTTGTGTGTAATTTTGCTACTCATCCGACCACTTATTTTTATCTATTGATGCTCCGTTTAGCCTAAAACTGTAATTAGGTTACATAAAAGTTAAATTAATACTAATCATTAGTTAAATAACGGTCTTTGCCATTTTTATACTTTTTTTACACCCCACCCGCCAATTTTTGCGAAATCTTTGCAACCAAAAACCTACGCTCTGGTTATCACATTGATGTCACAGGAGGTGCACCGTGAGTGCAGGCGTGATAACTGGCATTGTGCTGGTTTTTTTATTACTCGGTTATCTGGTGTATGCCCTGATTAAGGCGGAGGCGTTCTGATGGCGGCACAAGGATTTTTACTCATCGCCAGTTTCTTACTGGTGTTATTTGTCATCGCCAGACCGCTGGGTGCCGTGCTGGCACGACTCATCACCAACATCCCCCTTCCGGGCGTAACCGGTGTTGAGCGTATTCTCTGGCGCGGGTTAGGCGTTTCACAACATGAGATGAACTGGAAACAGTACCTGCTGGCGATCCTGATGCTCAATATCCTGGGTCTGCTGGTGCTGTTTTCCCTGCTGATGGCGCAAAACTTGTTACCACTGAATCCTCAGCAGCTACCGGGGCTGTCATGGCATCTTGCGCTGAATACCGCCGTGAGTTTTGTCACCAATACCAACTGGCAGTCTTACAGTGGCGAAACCACCTTAAGCTACTTTAGTCAGATGGCTGGCTTAACCGTGCAGAACTTCCTGTCTGCGGCGACCGGTATTGCGGTGATTTTTGCCCTAATCCGCGCCTTTACGCGCCAGAGTATGAATACCCTGGGCAATGCGTGGGTGGATCTGGTGCGCATTACGCTGTGGATCCTGCTCCCTCTTTCTCTGCTTATCGCCCTGTTCTTTATTCAGCAAGGCGCGCTGCAAAACCTGCTGCCCTATCAGTCACTTACTACCCTTGAAGGCGTAAAACAGCTGTTACCAATGGGACCGGTTGCCTCACAAGAGGCCATTAAAATGCTCGGTACCAACGGCGGCGGCTTCTTTAATGCTAACTCATCGCATCCGTTTGAAAACCCAACCGCCTTGACCAATATGGTGCAGATGTTGGCTGTCTTTTGCATTCCTGCCGCCCTGTGCTTTGCCTTTGGCGATGTCGTGGGCGATCGCCGTCAGGGACGCACCTTACTGTGGGCCATGTCGCTGATTTTTGTCATCTGCGTGGCGATTGTGATGTGGGCGGAAGTTCAAGGGAACTCGCATCTGCTGGCATTTGGCGCAGACAGCAGTCTCAATATGGAAGGGAAAGAGAGCCGCTTTGGCGTACTGGTCAGCAGTCTGTTCGCGGTCGTCACAACGGCGGCCTCCTGTGGGGCGGTCATCGCGATGCACGACTCCTTCACCGCACTGGGCGGGATGGTACCGATGTGGTTGATGCAGATTGGCGAAGTGGTGTTCGGCGGCGTGGGCTCCGGTTTGTACGGCATGCTGCTATTCGTCCTGCTGGCGGTGTTTATCGCCGGACTGATGATCGGGCGCACGCCGGAATATCTGGGTAAGAAAATCGACGTGCGGGAAATGAAAATGACCGCGCTGGCGATTCTGGTGACGCCTGCGCTGGTGCTGCTCGGTACAGCGATAGCCATGATGAGCGACGCCGGACGCAGCGCCATGCTCAACCCCGGCCCGCATGGTTTCAGCGAAGTACTGTACGCCGTGTCATCTGCCGCCAACAACAACGGCAGCGCCTTTGCCGGGTTAAGCGCTAACAGCCCCTTCTGGAACTGCCTGCTGGCGTTGTGCATGTTCTTCGGCCGCTTCGGGGTCATTATTCCGGTGATGGCAATTGCCGGTTCGCTGGTGGGTAAAAAGAGCCAACCGGCAAGCCAGGGGACGCTCCCCACTCACGGCCCACTGTTTGTCGGGTTGTTGATCGGTACGGTGTTACTGGTTGGCGCCCTCACCTTTATTCCTGCACTGGCGCTTGGCCCGGTCGCAGAATACCTCTCTTTACGTTGAGCGATGCGGAGCACATTGTTATGAGTCGCAAACAACTGGCACTGTTCGAACCGTCTCTGGTCGCACACGCGCTGATGGACGCAGTCAAAAAGTTAAGCCCACATACTCAGTGGCGCAACCCGGTGATGTTTATCGTCTGGCTGGGCAGCCTGCTGACAACCTTGTTAACCGTTGCAATGGCAACCGGGCACATGACAGGCAATCCCCTGTTTACCGGTGCGATAAGCCTCTGGCTGTGGGTCACCGTCCTTTTCGCCAATTTTGCCGAAGCGCTGGCGGAAGGACGCAGTAAAGCTCAGGCCAACAGCCTGAAAGGCGTTAAGAAGACGGCGTTTGCCCGTAAATTGCGTGAACCGAAATACGGTGCAGAAATGGATCATGTTCCCGCAGAGGAACTACGCAAAGGCGATATCGTACTGGTGGAAGCAGGCGATATTATTCCCTGCGACGGCGAGGTGATTGAAGGCGGCGCATCGGTGGACGAAAGCGCCATTACCGGGGAATCTGCGCCGGTTATCCGTGAGTCCGGCGGTGATTTTGCTTCCGTAACCGGCGGGACCCGCATTCTTTCCGACTGGCTGGTTATCGAATGCAGCGTGAACCCCGGTGAAACCTTCCTCGACCGGATGATCGCCATGGTTGAAGGCGCCCAGCGGCGTAAGACGCCCAACGAAATCGCGCTGACAATCCTGCTGATAGCCCTGACCATCGTCTTTTTACTGGCAACCGCCACCCTGTGGCCGTTCTCCGCCTGGGGCGGCAGTGCAGTTAGCGTCACGGTGCTGGTTGCCCTGCTGGTGTGCCTGATCCCGACAACTATTGGTGGGCTACTCTCGGCGATTGGCGTGGCCGGTATGAGCCGAATGCTCGGCGCGAACGTGATCGCCACCAGCGGGCGGGCGGTCGAAGCAGCAGGTGACGTCGACGTACTGTTGCTGGATAAAACCGGCACCATTACGCTGGGTAACCGTCAGGCATCAGATTTTATTCCCGCCCACGGTGTCGACGAAAAAACGCTGGCCGACGCGGCACAGCTTTCATCACTGGCGGATGAAACGCCGGAAGGTCGCAGCATCGTGATTCTGGCAAAACAGCGCTTTAATCTGCGCATACGCGATGTGCAATCGCTGCACGCCACGTTTGTGCCGTTCACCGCGCAAAGCCGGATGAGCGGCATTAACATCGACAACCGCATGATCCGTAAAGGCTCGGTCGACGCCATTCGTCGTCACGTTGAGGCCAACGGCGGACACTTCCCTGCAGATGTCGAACAGAAAGTGGAAAACGTTGCCCGTCTTGGCGCGACGCCGCTGGTGGTTGTCGAAGGTTCGCGCGTTCTGGGCGTCATTGCCCTGAAAGATATCGTCAAAGGCGGGATCAAAGAACGGTTTGCCCAGCTACGCAAAATGGGTATCAAAACGGTGATGATTACCGGCGATAACCGTCTGACTGCCGCCGCGATTGCAGCGGAGGCCGGGGTGGACGACTTTTTAGCCGAAGCCACACCGGAAGCTAAGCTGGCGCTGATTCGTCAGTACCAAGCGGAAGGCCGTCTGGTGGCAATGACCGGTGACGGCACGAACGACGCCCCCGCACTGGCGCAGGCAGACGTTGCGGTCGCCATGAACTCCGGGACCCAGGCGGCTAAAGAAGCGGGCAACATGGTGGACCTTGATTCTAACCCCACCAAGCTTATCGAAGTGGTCCACATTGGCAAACAGATGCTGATGACGCGCGGTTCACTGACCACCTTCAGTATTGCCAACGACGTCGCCAAATATTTTGCCATTATTCCGGCGGCGTTTGCCGCCACCTATCCGCAGCTCAACGCGCTTAACGTGATGCGTCTGCATTCGCCGGATTCGGCGATCCTCAGCGCGGTTATCTTCAATGCGCTGGTGATTGTCTTTCTGATCCCACTGGCACTGAAAGGGGTGAGCTACAAACCGTTGTCCGCCTCCGCCATGTTACGCCGCAATCTGTGGATTTACGGCCTCGGCGGCCTGGTCGTGCCATTTATCGGCATTAAAGTGATTGATTTACTGCTGACCCTGCTGGGTCTGGTGTGAGGTTTCAGATGAGTGGATTACGTCCTGCATTATCAACATTATTTTTCCTGATGCTTATTACCGGCGGGGTCTACCCGCTGTTGACCACCGCACTGGGGCAGTGGTGGTTTCCCCATCAGGCCAACGGATCGCTCATCCGCGAAGGTCAGACGATCCGCGGTTCTGAACGCATCGGGCAACACTTTACCGCCGCCGGATATTTTCAGGGACGCCCGTCAGCAACGGCGGAAATACCCTATAATCCAATGGGTTCGGGTGGCAGTAATCTGGCCGCCAGCAACCCGGAACTGGATAAGCAACTACAAAGCCGGATCGCCGCGCTGCGTGCCGCCAACCCGCAGGCCAGCCCTGTCGTTCCTGTGGAGTTAGTAACCGCATCCGCCAGTGGGCTGGATAATAACCTGACGCCAGAGGCCGTTGCCTGGCAGATTCCACGCGTGGCACATGCGCGCAACCTCAGCGTTGAAGAGGTTACGCAGTTGGTTGCACAATACACGCAAAAGCCGCTGGTCAGTTTTATCGGTCAACCGGTGGTGAACCTGGTGGAACTTAATTTAGCGCTGGATAAGCACTGAGACAAAGGACATGCATAGCGAACCCTTACGCCCCGATCCGGACCGTTTACTGGAACAAACGACCGCCCCGCATCGTGGAAAACTGAAAATTTTCTTCGGTGCCTGTGCCGGCGTGGGTAAAACCTGGGCCATGCTGGCAGAGGCCCAGCGGCTGCGGGCGCAAGGCCTGGATGTGTTGATCGGTGTGGTGGAAACCCACGGACGCAAAGAGACCGCCGCGCTGCTGGACGGTCTCGCCGTACTGCCGTTAAAACGTCAGACTCACCGCGGGCGACGCATCAGCGAGTTCGATCTTGATGCGGCCCTCGCCCGCCGCCCGGCGCTGATATTAATGGACGAACTGGCGCACAGCAATGCGCCAGGCTCGCGCCATCCCCGCCGCTGGCAGGACATTGAAGAGCTGCTGGAAGCGGGCATTGATGTCTTTACTACCGTTAACGTGCAGCATCTGGAAAGCCTGAACGACGTGGTCAGCGGCGTGACCGGTATCCAAGTGCGTGAAACCGTCCCCGATCCCTTTTTCGATGCCGCCGATGATGTGGTGCTGGTCGATCTGCCGCCTGACGACTTACGCCAGCGCCTCAACGAAGGCAAGGTCTACATCGCCGGTCAGGCGGAACGGGCAATCGAACATTTCTTTCGCAAAGGTAATTTAATCGCCCTGCGCGAACTGGCCCTACGCCGTACCGCCGATCGAGTAGACGATCAAATGCGCGCCTGGCGAGGACGACCGGGAGAGGAAAAAGTCTGGCACACCCGCGACGCTATTTTGCTGTGTATTGGACACAATACCGGCAGTGAAAAGCTGGTACGCACCGCCGCACGTCTGGCTGCTCGCCTTGGCAGCGTGTGGCACGCGGTGTATGTCGAAACCCCGGCGCTGCATCAGCTCCCGGAAAAACAGCGCCGTGCGATCTTAAGCGCGCTACGGCTGGCACAGGAACTGGGTGCGGAAACCGCCACCCTTTCCGCTCCCGCCGAAGACAAGGCGGTGATTCGCTACGCCCGGGAGCATAACCTGGGAAAAATTGTGCTGGGACGGCCAACCACGCGCCGCTGGTGGCGCAGCGATTCCTTTGCCGACAAGCTGGCTCATCGTGCCCCTGATCTCGATCTGATGATTGTCGCGTTGGACGAGCCTCCACCACGCGCGGCAGCCCAAACCATGGATACCCGCACCTTTAAGGATAAATGGCGGGTACAAATTCAGGGCTGTGTGGTGGCCGCCGCGCTGTGCGCCATCACCACGCTGATTGCCATGCAATGGCTGGTTACCTTTGATGCCGCCAATCTGGTGATGCTCTATCTGTTAGGCGTGGTGGTTATCGCCCTGTTTTATGGTCGTTGGCCCTCGGTAGTGGCGACCATGATCAACGTCGCCAGCTTCGATCTGTTCTTTATTGCGCCACGCGGGACGCTTGCCGTCTCAGACGTCCAGTATCTGCTCACTTTTGCGGTCATGTTAACGGTTGGTCTGGTTATTGGGAATCTGACCGCAGGCGTGCGCTATCAGGCGCGGGTCGCGCGTTATCGGGAGCAGCGAACGCGTCATCTGTATGAGATGTCCAAAGCGCTGGCCGTGGGACGTAGCCAGAAAGATATCGCCACCACCAGCGAACAGTTTATCGCCTCCACCTTTCAGGCCCGCAGCCAGGTGTTATTGCCGGATGAGCACGGAAAGCTGGCACCGCTGACAGAGCAGCAGGGCATGACGCCGTGGGATGACGCCATTGCCCAATGGAGTTTTGATAAAGGACAACCGGCAGGTGCCGGCACCGATACCCTCCCCGGCGTGCCGTATCAAATCTTGCCGCTGAAAAGCGCTGACAAAACGCACGGGCTGCTGGTAGTGGAGCCGGGAAACCTGCGTCAGTTGATGATCCCGGAACAGCAGCGTCTGCTGGAAACTTTTACCCTGCTGGTTGCCAGTGCGCTCGAACGCCTGACGCTGACCGCCAGCGAAGAACTGGCGCGATTGGCCAGCGAACGAGAGAGCATCCGCAATGCCCTGCTGGCGGCCCTCTCCCATGATTTACGCACACCACTCACGGTGCTGTTCGGTCAGGCGGAGATTTTAACGCTGGATCTCGCCAGCGAAGGTTCTCCCCACGCCCGCCAGGCCAGCGAAATTCGCCAGCACGTGCTCAATACCACCCGGCTGGTCAATAATTTGCTGGATATGGCGCGGATCCAATCTGGCGGCTTTAATCTTAAGAAGGAGTGGTTAACGCTGGAAGAAGTAGTAGGTAGCGCCCTGCAAATGCTGGAACCTGGTTTAGCCGCGCCGATTAATCTGTCGCTTCCGGCGCCGTTGACGCTGATTCACGTTGACGGTCCACTGTTTGAACGGGTGCTGATTAACCTGCTGGAAAACGCCATTAAGTACGCAGGTCCACAGGCGCAAATCGGCATTGATGCGCAGGTAGAAGGTGAGCATTTGCTTCTGGATGTATGGGATAACGGCCCCGGCATTCCAGCGGGCCTGGAGCACGCTATTTTCGACAAGTTCTCCCGGGGAAACAAAGAATCCTCTGTACCGGGCGTAGGGCTGGGACTGGCTATTTGTCAGGCGATTGTGAACGTACACGGCGGGACGATTACCGCCCACAATCGACCGCAGGGTGGTGCATGCTTCCGTGTTACACTCCCGCAGGAAACGCCCCCTGAACTTGAAGATTTTCATGAGGATATGTGACAAACGTACTGATTGTTGAAGATGAACAGGCCATTCGCCGCTTTCTGCGCACCGCGCTGGAAGCCGATGGCCTGCGCGTTTACGAAGCAGAAACGCTGCAACGTGGCCTGCTGGAAGCGGCCACGCGAAAACCCGATCTCATCATTCTCGATCTCGGCCTGCCGGACGGTGACGGCATCGATTTTATTCGCGACCTGCGACAATGGAGTGCCATCCCGGTGATTGTGCTTTCTGCCCGCAGTGAGGAGAGCGACAAAATCGCCGCGCTGGACGCCGGCGCCGATGATTATCTCAGCAAACCGTTTGGTATTGGCGAGCTGCAGGCGCGTTTACGCGTGGCCTTACGCCGCCACGCAACCGGGCAAACGCCCGAACCGGTGGTTCAATTCTCAAACATTAAAGTGGATATTGCCGCGCGGCTGGTACACCGTGGTGAAGAGGAAATACATCTGACGCCGATTGAGTTTCGTCTGCTGGCGGTCCTGCTGAACAACGCGGGTAAAGTGCTCACCCAACGCCAGTTGTTAAACCAGGTATGGGGACCCAATGCCGTCGAACACAGCCACTACCTGCGAATCTATATGGGGCACTTGCGCCAGAAGCTCGAGCTGGACCCGGCCCGTCCACGTCACTTTATTACCGAAACCGGGATTGGTTATCGGTTTATGCCGTGAACAGATGCTGAATAAAAAAGCCGGATCAGCATATAAGCTATCCGGCTTTTATAATTCATGCCGGATGGCGACGCGAGCATCGTCATCCGGTCTACGCCTTATGCGTTTTTCAGCACTTCGCTGACAATCTCAACCGCTTCTTTCTCAATCTGCTGGCGATGCTCAGCGCCGAGGAAGCTTTCACAGTAAATCTTGTAGGCGTCCTCGGTACCGGACGGGCGTGCGGCAAACCAGCCGTTGTCGGTCATCACCTTCAGACCGCCAATGGAGGCACCGTTACCTGGTGCAGCGGTCAGACGTGCAGTGATCGGGTCACCGGCAAGCGTACTGGCGCTAACCATTTCCGGAGACAGTTTAGACAGCGCTGCTTTCTGCGCAGACGTCGCGGGAGCCTGTAAACGGTTGTAGCTTGGCGCACCAAAGCGCGCGGCCAGTTCATTATAGTGTTCCTGCGGATTTTTACCGGTAACCGCGGTAATTTCCGCCGCCAGCAGGCACATGATGATCCCGTCTTTGTCCGTCGACCATGGCGTACCGTCGAAACGCAGGAATGACGCGCCCGCGCTCTCTTCACCGCCAAAGCCAAAGCTGCCGTCAAACAGACCGTCAACGAACCATTTAAAGCCAACCGGCACTTCCACCAGCTTGCGACCCAGGTCATTCACCACGCGGTCAATCATCGCGGAGGACACCAGCGTTTTACCGACAGCAACCTCTTTGCCCCACTGCGGACGATGCTGGAACAGGTAGTTGATTGCCACCGCCAGATAATGGTTCGGGTTCATCAACCCAGCCGGGGTAACAATGCCGTGACGGTCGTAGTCCGGATCGTTGGCAAACGCCAGATCGAACTTATCACGCAGCGCCAACAGACCCGCCATGGCACACTCAGAAGAGCAGTCCATACGGATGGCGCCATCTTTGTCGAGATGCATAAAGCGGAAGGTCTGATCAACCTGATCGTTAACGATGGTCAGATTCAGTTTGTAGTGCTCAGCAATACGCTTCCAGTATTCGATACCGGAGCCACCCAGCGGATCAACACCCAGCGTCAGGCCCGCTTTCTGGATCGCGGCCATATCGACGATGTCTGCCAATCCTTCAACGAACGGTTGCACCAGATCCTGTTCTTTCACGTGACCCGACGCCAGCGCCGCATCCAGTGAAATACGTTTCACGCCGTTAAGGCCATCGGCCAGTAGTGCATTGGCCCTGTCTTCCACCACTTTAGTGACGTTAGTATCTGCCGGACCACCGTTTGGCGGGTTGTATTTAATCCCGCCATCTTCCGGCGGGTTATGGGACGGTGTGATCACAATACCGTCAGCCAACGGGCCGCCTTTTTTGTTGTGGACCAGGATAGCGTTAGACACGGCGGGCGTTGGCGTATAGCCGTTATTTTCCTGCACGATGACATCAACACCGTTTGCCGCCAGCACTTCCAGTACAGAGATAAATGCCGGTTCAGACAGCGCGTGAGTGTCCTTGCCCACATAACAAGGGCCAGTAATTCCGTTTTTCGCACGTTCTTCAGCAATCGCTTGAGCGATAGCCAGAATATGCGGTTCGTTAAAACTGTGACGACCTGCACTGCCGCGATGCCCGGACGTACCGAACTTAACGGCGTGCTCTGCATTCCCTGCTTCTGGTTTCAGTACATAGTACTGTGCCGTCAGTTGGGCGACGTTAATCAAATCACTCTGTTGTGCAGGTTGACCTGCACGATTGTGGATTGCCATTGCCTGGTCCTTCTAATGCAAGGATTAAATTGTTCCGCAAACCTTTTCAATCAATTCCGCAGGGAATTGCATTGACTGCATGATGTGTTCAACCATGCTGCATTTACGGCCGGTATTCGTGTTGGTGATCACCCAATACGGCGTGCCTGGCACGTGTTTCGGCTTGGTTTGATTACCATTTTTCAGCAGCGTCTGTTCATCCGCTGCAAAATAGACGCGCGTGCGACCATGCAACGATTCTGTTGCCTCGGCAAACGCGTGTTGATCCAGTGAATAGAGTGTAGACAGCACCAGCATAAAGCGATTCACTGCTTTTTTCTGTTCCGCATATTCATCGGAAAGCAGCAGTTCACGCATGGCGCGCACTTTGTCTTTTACAGGGTTAACCGGCTTGGCTTCCACGACAGGTTGCACGGCGCGGACGTCTTTCACCACCGGCGTGGCAGGCTGTGATGCAGCGGAAAACTTCAACATACGCCGTAAAATGTCGGATGCGCTCTCGCCGATATGCTTGGTATGGCTGGCAATATAGCTATAGAGTTCATCATCAACTTCAATCGTTTTCATCTTAATCCAGTGCGGTGTTTAGCTGAATACAAGTTGTTGGGACTGTACACGCGTAGTGTAAAGGCAAATCCCAACAGCGGATAGCGTCAAGCCCGGTGGCTGATAAAACTCGGAGTAACCGTAGTTGTTGCAGCCGTGTGGCAGAATGGTCAACATGATACCCTAACCCGCTAGCGTGAAAAAAAGAACTTTGCCATGAAATTGAATATCCGAGCGCAATCTGCACAAAACCTGCACAATAATTCTCCCATCGTCCTGGTGCACGGGCTGTTTGGCAGCCTGGACAATCTGGGCATACTGGCCCGCTCTCTGGTTGTCGATCACAATATCATCCAGGTTGATATGCGAAATCATGGCCTCTCACCCCGTTCTCCGGAGATGAACTACCCGGCGATGGCGCAAGATCTGCTGGATACGTTGGATGCCCAACAGATAGAAAAAGCCACCTTTATTGGCCATTCAATGGGGGGCAAAGCCGTGATGGCGCTAACCGCCCTGGCACCGGAACGTATCGATAAGCTGGTGGCTATCGATATTGCCCCGGTTGATTACCAGGTCCGCCGTCACGATGAGATATTTGCGGCGATTAATGCGGTGACGGATACAGAAGCCGCGTCGCGCCAGCAGGCGGCTAGCGTGATGCGCCAACATCTTAAAGAAGAAGGCGTGATCCAGTTTCTGCTGAAATCATTTATAGACGGTGAATGGCGCTTTAACGTCCCGGTATTGTGGGATCAGTATCCGCATATTGTCGGCTGGGAAACCATTCCGGCCTGGGATCACCCGGCGCTGTTCATCCCTGGGGGGAACTCACCGTACGTTACTGAAGCGTATCGAGCCCCATTGCTGGCGCAATTTCCCCAGGCACGGGCACATGTTATTGCCGGCGCGGGCCATTGGGTGCATGCAGAAAAACCCGAAGCCGTGCTGCGCGCCATCCGTCGTTATTTGACAGAACTGGCTAACTGATTAAAAACTCAGCGTCCGCGCGCGATTACGTGCGTGGGCGTTGGCGCGCCTCCCCTGCTGATGTATGATGGCGCGCTATCCATCCGGGCAGACGCCTGGCTGATTGTTTCCCCGAAGTCACCAAGATCATGGCCAAAGAACAAACGGACCGTACGACATTAGATCTGTTCGCGCAGGAGCGTCGCCCGGGACGACCCAAAACCAATCCGCTTTCGCGTGATGAACAGTTACGTATTAACAAACGTAATCAGCTTAAACGCGACAAAGTTCGTGGGCTTAAGCGTGTCGAACTGAAACTGAACGCCGACGCCGTTGACGCGCTGAATGAGCTGGCTGATGCGCGTAATATGAGCCGCAGTGAACTCATTGAAGAAATGCTGATGATCCAACTCGCCACATTGCGTGGTCAGGCATAGTCTGAAATTCTGCTCTATACCCTTAATAATTCGAGTTGCATCAAGGCGGCGACGCAGCGAATCTCCAGGAGTGTACATAAGTACGTGACTGGGGTGAGCGAGGAAAGCCAACGCACATGCAGCTTGAAGTATGACGGGTATAAATCATAAATCGTGTAGCACAGAGTGCAGTCCAGCGTGTTTGCTGTTTCCGCATGCCTGACTGTTCTGCTATGATTGCCCTTATCCGTGGGCAATGCGCCACCACCATTTCAATAAGTTTCAAGAGGTTATTTTACTCATGGCAATCACTGGCATCTTTTTCGGCAGCGACACCGGTAATACCGAAAACATCGCAAAAATGATTCAAAAACAGCTTGGTAAAGACGTTGCCGATGTACATGACATTGCAAAAAGCAGCAAAGAAGACCTGGAAGGGTATGACATTCTGCTGCTCGGCATCCCGACCTGGTACTACGGCGAAGCGCAGTGTGACTGGGACGACTTCTTCCCGACCCTCGAAGACATTGATTTTAACGGTAAACTGGTTGCTTTGTTTGGCTGTGGCGATCAGGAAGATTACGCAGAATATTTCTGCGATGCGTTAGGCACGATTCGCGACATCATCGAACCGCGCGGCGCAACCATCGTCGGTCACTGGCCAACGGCGGGTTACCACTTTGAAGCATCCAAAGGTTTGGCCGACGACGACCACTTTGTCGGCCTGGCTATCGATGAAGATCGCCAGCCTGAACTGACCGCAGAACGCGTTGAAAAATGGGTTAAGCAGATTTCAGCAGAACTGCATCTCGACGAGATTATTAACGCCTAATTTCGTGCGGCGCAGATCTTCATCTGTGCCGCATCAATAGATAAAACCAATCAAAATAATTGCTACAAATTTGTAACTTTCTCGCCTGACCCTGTACAATGGCTGGATGCCAATCGGGTATTGCACAGTGTGTTTGTTGGCGATACCACGTTTTGATTAACAATATTTGCCAGAGGCTTGCAGTTTTCATTTAGGCGTGGCAGTTCTATAATGATACGCATTATCTCAAGTGCAATTTCTGTCACTTCTTTTAATGAAGTGAACCGTTTAGCTACAGGACAGATTCCGCATGACTGACAACAATACCGCATTAAAGAAGGCTGGCCTGAAAGTAACGCTTCCTCGTTTAAAAATTCTGGAAGTTCTTCAGGAACCGGATAACCATCACGTCAGTGCGGAAGACTTATACAAACGCCTGATCGATATGGGTGAAGAGATTGGTCTGGCGACCGTGTATCGCGTACTGAACCAGTTTGATGATGCCGGTATCGTGACCCGCCATAATTTCGAAGGGGGCAAATCCGTCTTCGAACTGACTCAACAGCATCATCACGATCACCTGATTTGCCTCGACTGTGGCAAAGTGGTCGAATTCAGCGATGACTCTATCGAAGCGCGCCAGCGTGAGATTGCCACTAAACATGGTATTCGTTTAACGAATCATAGCCTCTATCTTTACGGCCACTGCGCTGAAGGCGATTGCCGCGAAGATGAGCATGCGCACGACGGTGTTGCAAAATAAGTTTTGAATCACGTCAGTCCCCCGCTCAACGTTGAGCCGGGGATTAACGTATCAGTAAAATTTAAGTACGAAATAGTCACAATCACCGCCAACCATCCGCCGACTATCCGCAAAATGTGATAACCTCCCCCGCGGCTAAATCAAAATAACACGCGTAGAAAACGTGATGACTCAAAAACTCCAAATGAGCCATGATGTCCCACAACATTTTATTTTTGTTACTTTTATATGCGCACCAGACGTTAGAACCCGCATGGAACAGTTAAGAGGCTCACGGTGTTAAAAGAAGAGATCTTTGCATTTTTGGCAGAAGAGACCCGTCATTTTTCTTTTGACTCGCTGGACGACTTTCATACGGCCCAAACGATGGCAGAACACTTCAATGTGAAGCGTAATACCATCAGCCACTATCTGAATCAGCTCATTGACGATAATCTGGTCATAAAACTGAATACCCGGCCCGTCTATTTTCTGCACAAAGCCGTTTTTGAAGAACAGTTTTTTCGTGTCAGTCAGTCCGTCTTCTCAGGCGCCGCTGAGCTAAAAAAGCATCAATATAAACAACAAGACACGTTTGCCGGATTGATCGGTTCCCAGGGAAGTTTAGTCCCCGTTATAGAAAAATTGAATACCGCGATCTGTTATCCCCCTCACGGTCTGTCAGTAATGCTGTATGGCCCGACCGGCAGCGGTAAGAGCATGCTGGCACAATTATCCTGGCAGCGAGCTGTGGAGAAGAAAATCCTGCCCCCCACCGCGCCATTTATTGCGTTCAATTGTGCTCAATATGCCAACAACCCTGAATTACTTTCGAGTCACCTCTTTGGCTATATCAAAGGTGCATTTACAGGGGCAGATAAAACCAGCGAAGGACTTCTGCAAAAAGCCGATGGAGGGGTGCTATTTCTGGATGAGATCCACCGCTTACATCCGGAGGGTCAGGAAAAGTTATTCACCTTTATGGATACCGGGCGTTTTCGTCGCATGGGGGAAAGCGAAAAAGAAATCAGCGCTCAGGTCAGACTGATTTTCGCCACAACCGTCTCGCCCAAAGAGTATTTTCTGGACACGTTTATACGTCGTATCCCGCTGAATATTGCCATTCCTTCGTTGGAACAGCGCGGTGAAGCGGAAAAAATCCAGTTTATTTATGCCTTTTTCCTGCATGAGTCGAAACTGCTCAAGCGCAATATCAAACTGTCCCCACAGGTGCTGAACGTCTTAAAACGACACATCTACAGCGGAAATATCGGTGAATTAAAAAATACCATCACCTGCCTGAGTGCCACGCGTTTTGCAAAGTCTCAAGCAGATCAGTGCCTCTCTTTACACTTAGGGAAGGTGCGAATAAGCA